>JBATMM010000121.1:0-8597 GCA_049289835.1 Saprospiraceae bacterium
TTCTTATGGTCAATGATATTTGTCAATTCTAATTGTGCAACTTCATAATCTCCTTCAACAGCAAGCGCATTGGCATAGACAAAGCGCAGGTTGTCATTGTTTTGAAATTGTGGGCCCAGCATTGAAAAAATTTTAATCGCCTCTTTGTATTGTCCATTCCAATAGTACGTCCTGAATTGGTCTATCGGGGATAAATCATTATTACCACGTGAGACAGGACTCATGGTCTTATCCTTATACGGTATGAAATTGGCCGCAAATAATTCGGCACCTTTCTTTGAAGTATCTGCTATCTCTGGTTTATGTTCGTTTTGTTTTTGATCCTCCCTTTTCTCCTCCTGGGATGATGTTGAATCGGCTACGTATGGACTATTGGTCCCTAGTGAATCTTTTCCATCCGAATGAACCAACTCCGAAGGATGATCAGGGGTAAACATAAACCACCATAAAAGGAAGCTTACTGCTACTATGGCAATAATAGCCAACCAATATAGACGGGGTTTTTTGAACATAGATGTGTATTGTTTTCCTGAATCCATTTTTCAAGGCTTACCTAAAGGCATATGAAAAGGAAGCAGATGATATTAACGCAGAGTCTTTTGAGGTATCTTATTTGGCTGGAAATTTAACTCATTTTTCTACAATGTCACTTTAATTTATCCGTGATCAATGGCCATAAAAAAAGCCCCTGTAACCAGGAGCTTATTGAAAAATGTCTTTTTTAAAGGGACAGTCGGGGCGGTTGCTCGTAAACCATGCTTTTTTAAATTCTAAATTAATCTCACAGCTTTTTTTTCCTTTTTCGCAATACTAAAAATGCAAGCACCAGTGCAGCTGCGGCAATTGCAACCCATACCCATTTCCAACAAAATGGCTTATTACATTCGCAATTTTCGTGGGATATAGGTCTCATGCAATTAAATGATCCCCCAACGTGAGGAGATGAAGTAATAATATGTCCCATATCGTCTGCCTGAGCTGAATTGGATGGCTTGCTCTCTTTATCGGAATCTGCTTTTTTTCCACCATTCTTGAGATTATCGTCTTTGGTTGCATTTTGCTGCACTTCCGGATGGTCATCTCCTTTCTCTTTACAGGCTATCAAATCCCTGAATTCTTCTAAAGGAAAGTCCAATGCGTCAAAGTAAACTATAGGAGTCCCCAAAGAAAGGCTATTGGCCGGATCAGCAAGATTTACGCCTGCGCTCACTTTTACTTTAAATTCGACATAGCCGATACCTTTGGACCTATCGGTACGATTGTGAATGATGGAGAAAAGATTGTGGAAAATAAATGTGCACGTATTACCTGATAGTTTCAATCTTCCGGTACAAGCCTGAACAACGTGCCACTCAATTATTTTTAAACAACTTAAATCAAATTGAGAAGGAAATTTTACTTTCACTTTCAACGAATCAGCCTGAACATTGCTTGTGTTTTCAAATTGTAGATGATACGTTACCAGATAGCTTCCGTCATCTGCCTGGCAGATCGATTTAACCTCGAGGTAGTTGGGGTCATGACTAGCCCTGATGGGTTCTGCTAGTGCACGAACAAATTGACTATTTTTTGACAATGTAAAAACTGCGTAAAACTGTGGATCCCCGTTGGGTAAAGGTGGAAAAGCAGTAGACGTTTTTCTGAAGTTTACGTATCCGTAATGATCTGTTCCTGGATTGAGGCTGACTACTTCTCCCGGGGTAACGGTAGTAGGTCCGTTATAAACTGCAGACAGTGCTGTAGATCCGCCGGAACCAAAAACGGGTTGAAGATCAAGGACATCATTACCAAGCGAAACGGGTTGATTGATTCCTGTTTGAATACCATCAAATCGTAAATTATATGTGGCAGCTTCAGGAGAGTCTTTGGTCGTAAAGGATCTAAGAGAATCATAATTAATGATCACTGTAATATCCTTGTTGTAGACTACATCGTGATCAGCAGACAGCATATTCGACGATGAGGTACCTATATTGTATGTATGTGGGACACCAGAAGGATTTCCAGGTTGGACGCTAAGCCTTTGAGGAAGATCATCTTCTTCATACCTGTTGGTCAGGTATAAATAACTAACATTTCCCGGAGTAGCCTTATTAAAATTATGATTTTGGTTACCTGACGGAAAGTCATTTGCATTATAAAAAAATCCGGGATTAGCCTGATACCGCGAATTCAAATGCGTACCATCAGAATAAATAATAAAGATGTCATTTCTTGCTGATGGATTACTTGTAAGGTCCGGAGATTTTATGCCCAATAATTCAAATTGTGTATTGATTACATTAGTAGTTGGATATGTAGTACCCACTTTACCATTGCTTTTCCATATCAACCACTGTTTCTCAGGTTGACTGAATGAAAGATTAGTGCATAAAATAAAACCTAGTAAGCATAATAGTTGTGTTTTCATTTTAAAAAAATTTAAAGGGTAAGGAGCTGAATTTGTTTACTTAATTTGTTCAAGGGCACGCATGTCCCCTGCGGGGATAAAGGCAGCCCAATAATATGGATGCAGGCTTCGCAAAGAAGCTGTATTGAGATAATCTAATTTTGATTGACGTAAGGCGACATCTTTTCTCATGCCTTCTTTGAGATATTTATAAAAACCAGTCATGATGATGGCCGTAGATTTATCATTGACATTCCAGAGAGAGATCACTGTGGCTTTAGCTCCTGATTCCATAAAACTTCTGCCCAGGCTACGAATGCCCTCACCCGGTTCCAATTTCCCCAGGCCGGTTTCACAAGCGCTGAGGACTACGAGCTCGAGTGGATTGTGCATTAATCCGATTTCTTTTGCTGTCAATTGTTGACTTTCGATTTGCGTATCATTCAATGCCAGGTAGGAATGATCGCCCTTAATAATAGCATGTCCGGCGTAATGAAATATCCTTGACTTGCCAACATAGTTTTGCCACACCTGCTTATCATCTGATTGAGAACTCATCACGTCCCCACTATATAAATGACGAATAGAATCAACCTCCATGCGAGCATAAGGGAGATAATAAAGGCCGCCTCTTGATTTTTCATTTTCTTCAGGTTCCTTAATCTTATACTGCGGAGCCAGGCAAAAAATGGCCCATTCCTTATCTTCTTCTATTGTCTCTTTTAGATAGGTGTTATATTCGAAAGCATAAGAAATTGTTGAATTCTCCAGGAGATACTTTCCGCTGTCATATTTCAGCATTTCGAAGGGAACATATCCAATGACTCCATCGGGAATGATCACTGTGTGTTCTGGTAGCTGTTCAGTCATTGGACGAATCAGAAACCTATATACATCATTTAATACTTTGTCGTCCATGCTAAATCCTTTCGATAGAATGAAATCATTCAACCTGTCGGCCAGTTTCTGAAAATCATTCTTGCGCCCTAATTTGATAAATTTCCGTTGTTGGTTCAATTCAGAAATAGCGTAGATCTGATCTTCAGTGATGAAATACTCGATATAGTCAAGTGGCATCTGTGTCTTTAGCATCACATCAGCATAGCCGCCTAATAATTTATCCATTTTTTCCTGGCAGGATAGAATTTCACCATTAAGGGCATTGATATCTGCCTGCTCATTAAATTTTTTAGCATACAGGTCCATTAAATTATTTTGCAAAACAATCCAGATTTCTCTGTCTGCCGGAGAAATTATATCTGCTAAAATATTTCTTCTGGTCTTTTCACTGTATAATAATGCCTTGGAGCGGTTAAATAAATTCCGGGCTCTTTCAAAATAAATATTGCTCTCATGTGCTATGAATAATTGGTAAAGGTCAGAAATGCCTTTTTCGATCAATTCTTTATTACTCCGTATTGAAACTAACTTAGAAGGGTCAGCCAATATAGATTCCCTTATTAAATCATTCACGTGCAGCGCGAGTTCAATACTGACAATCGCTTTTTCTAACAAGCTGGTATCAGTAGATTGTGAAAACTGTTTTTCAAAGAACTTTGCTTTCAATTCAAGGAGGTCTATAAAGCTATTTTCAGGATATAAGAGATAGGAGCTGGGGAGCTGATCATCTCCCTTGAATTCCGGAATAAGGCTTGATATGCCCAGGTCAATCGTATGAACTGCCATCTCAATGGAATCAACATGCAAATATGCTGCTGCTAATGCTGTATAATATTTTGCAAATTCCCTTCTTCCAGTACCAGGATAATATTGCTTTAATGTTTGAATGGCTTCATTGAACAAAAGAATGCTTTCAGCATATTTGCCTTGCAAGCTTTTAAATTTTGCATTTTCAAATTCCAATCCGGATTTTTTTTCAAGGTATCTACCATTAGAAGTGAGTGAAGGCAAAAGTTGATTCGCTTTTAACAAATAAGACCCGGGAGAACCCAGATCAGGATAATCATTGTATAAGCTGGCAAGATTAAGTGCATTAGCGAATAATCCGTTGTCATAGCCAATAGAATCGGCTATTGCATATCCTCTTTTGAATACATCAATAGCCAAAGTTATCTTAAATTCAGATTGTAGTTTTGTTCCCAAATTGGTGTAATACCTTGAGAGGTATTCTGTCAGACCATAATATTTCAAACTGGCTTCCAATAAATTTGCATAGTATTCTGCTCTTTCATAATCCCCTTTCCGTGTATAGAAATTTGAGATTTGATTTTCAATAAACCAGGCTATTGAATCGAGAGTAATTTTATTTTCAACATTGTCATGGGCAAGAATGTAAATCTTCAATGTTTCATCCAAATTACCAGTCTGTTTCATAATCTTTTGCCCCAGTATCGTGGCTGTCCACCTCAGCTTTTTTCGCTGAGAAATATTTAGTTCTCCAAAATCCTGTTGAAGTAATTCACTTAATGACAGTAAATAATTGTTATCAGAACGAAAAACTGCTGTATCACTTAATTCCGTT
The DNA here is from genome assembly GCA_049289835.1 of Saprospiraceae bacterium. Taxonomy (GTDB): domain Bacteria; phylum Bacteroidota; class Bacteroidia; order Chitinophagales; family Saprospiraceae; genus Opimibacter. The sequence continues at coordinate 4,872 of JBATMM010000121.1, forward strand.
ATCTTCCTGAAATAAGATATCAGGTCTTTCTTTTCCAAAAATATGCTCAGCGAATCTTCATTCGTTTTGACTACTTCCTGAGCCCTGATATTTTGATTCAATACCAGTGATAAATAAAAGACCAGAAACAGTAAATACTTATCCATCAAAACCGTTGTCTATTCTTATGTCATTGCTTTTAATTCAATTCTGCAAATATTTTTTTTGCTTTTTCTTTGTACTGAGCATCCGGATGATGAATGTATGCCTCTAAATTTTTTCGGGCTTCATCTTCTTTACCGACTTTCAGATTACACAGACCTAGGTAGAACAAGGACTCTGTTGCATAAATCGATTTAGGGTTTTGGACTACACCTGTCAGAATAAGACTGGCTTCATTCGTCATGTTTAAGGACATCAATACATTGGCATATATAAACCGGTAATTATCATTTTGCTGGTCTGATGGAATCATACTCTTAAATGCAGCCTGGGCTTCTTTACTATTCCCCTCCCAATAGTTTAAGAGGAATCGATCACGTGGCTTTAAATCTTCTTCACCTGAACGGGAAGTAGGATCCATGGTATCATCTTTGTATGGTTCGAAATTTTCGGCATAGAGCTCCTGCCCTGTTCTTTTTTTCCTGGTCGGATGCTTGTCTTCGTTTTTTGGTGCGTTTGTTTTAATAGTATCAATGACGACCGGTGGGTTTTGAACGATCAGCGTCGAATCTTTTATATCGTTCTTTGCCTGATCTATTGTTCGTTGTTCAGGTGCATATATAAAATACCAGGCCATCAGGATGGAAACAGCAGCTGCAACCGCCAACCACAAAAAGGATACGCTCTTGCCACCACTTCTGTTATTATTTTTCTTATCAAGTATTTTATCCCGCTGCCTGAACCTGTTTTTTAATTCTTCACGTTCAGAAAGTTTAATGGCTTCGATAGAAAGTTTGCATTCCGCCAGATCCTTTCTGAACTGTGTATCATCCTTTGCACGACGTTCCACTTCGTTTCTTTCTGAAAGCGTGAGCTCGTTAGCCAGGTATCGTTCGATGAGCGTCTGATCTATCTGTTCCATGCTTTTTCTGCGTCCATGCGTTCACTGATTATTTCTTTGAGCTTTTTCAGGCCCCGGGACAATGTCACGCTCACCGCGTTTTCGCTTGTATACCCCAGTGCCTTCATGATCTCAGGTACAGATTTACCATCCATAAAACGCATCACCAGGATCTGACGGCTTTTCTCCGGCAATTCCTTTACAGCATCTTTCAATATGGTTTGTTGTTGCTCCGTCACTTCTTCGTATTCATACACATTAATACTTTCATCTATATTCATATTAGCATCAAATCCGTCTACAAGATCAGTTTGTTTCAATTTGTCATGCATTTTCAACAAACGCCTGTAGCCTATCGTAAACAGATAGGTCTTTACTTCACAAGTGAGGTGTGTTAGTTTTTTGTCCCTGACATTTTCATAGAACATGATCATCGTGTCATGCCAGGCATCGATCAGATCATCACGGTTTTGGATATGGAAGCGTTGGCCTGCCCAGCGTATAAAATCATCTCTGTAATCATCGTAGAGCTGATCTAATACAGCCATATTACCCCCGGAGAGGGAATGTAGCAGGGTGTCGGCAGTTGTTCTATTTTCTTTCTCCATTACGTACAACCCTGAGTGCCGGGAGGAGAGACTGAGTATTGCTTCCGCCCTCATGGCTGAGGTTTATATGTCTTCCTGACACCGGATCTCAAAACCGGTATGAAGAAGAATTCAGTGAAAAGTAATAAAATATATCTGTTTACTCTACTGCTGTACGTTTGCGATATGCAAATACTTGTCATGTTCAGAACTTGTTCGATTTGATGGTTGTCAATTCATCGCCCGGAATACTATTTTCATTATGTTTTTCAAATTTCACTTTGCCCAGAATTTGATTTTTCCGGTAATTGCTCTTGCCGGGATCCAGTATGGATAAGTTTCCTTTTAAGATGATGAGGCTGGCATCATGATGCATGTTGAGTGAATTGATTTCCACTTCGCCGGCTATGATGACAGGGTAATTGCATATGAGGGTATTATCTACAGGGATGAAAACATCAGAAAAATCATCGGGCATGCGGTTATTACTCCAGTTGCCTGGCCAGTTCCAATCGTATTCATGACCAGGAGTTTTTCCCTTCCAGATGGAGGTGATCTGTGAATAGCTATGGGTAGCCAACAGGCTAAGGAGGAGAATAAAGGCTGTTTTCATGACAATATTCCTGATTGATTTCGAAGATTTATACCTGTAGACACAAATTCTTAGCACCCATTTTATTGGGTTTTAAAAATAAAATCAGTTTTCTGTTGCAAAATCGATTCAACGTTATTAACTTTGTATTTCAAAGTACTTTGTGTTATGAATAAAAATCAATATTCTGAAGATCTGGCGCATATCCGTTCGATGATGGAACGTTCATCACGTTTCATTTCCCTGAGTGGTTGGGCCGGCATCCTACCCGGCATTTTTGCTCTTACAGGATTGGCATTAGCGGTAAGATTTATTCAGACCTCAACCTCTAACGGCATGTATGAAGATGGAATACAAGGAGAAATACAACTCATGAACCGGCTGGGTCTGATTGCATTCGGTGTCCTTGTCCTTTCCGTATTCAGTTCATGGTATATGTGTATGCGAAAAGCCCGCATGGAAAACCAGTCTACCTGGACTCCTGCCATACGGAATATGCTTCTTCATTTTTGTATTCCCCTGCTCGCCGGAGCCATCATTGCTGCATGGGTGACACATAGAGAAGAATGGAGCCTGATCGCTCCCATTTTACTTTCCTTTTACGGATTGGCGTTGATCCAGGTTTCGCAGTTCACGCTGAAAAGTATTTTCTGGTTGGGCCTGATTGAAATAGCATTGAGTCTTCCGGCAGGAGTGAATGGATGGGGAATCCCTGCGCTGGCGATTGGTTTTGGATTCGCACATATTATTTATGGAATCACACGTTTTGCCCCTAAATCCCCTAAAGGGGACTTATTAAAAGCTGGTTTATAAAATCATTTACAACATGATTGATTTCAATAAGAATACGTAATGAAGGACCTGATAGAGGCATTGGATAAAACATTTGACAACCGGATACGACTGGGTATCATGGCTGCTCTGGCTGTCAATGAATCTATAGATTTCAATGCGCTCAAAACGCTAATGGATGTCACCGATGGTAATCTTGCTTCACATTTAAAAGGACTGGAAGCAGCGGCTTATATCAGTGTTCAAAAATCATTCGTAGGACGTAAACCAATGACACGATATAAAATCACAAAACAGGGCCGTAAAGCTTTTGAAACACATATCACTGCACTTGAAAAATTAATCCGGTTTAAATAGCCCCTCTTTCCCCTGAAGGGGATGAATAATAAATCCTAACCCTTAAATTATTATGGAAGCGACAACAAGCAATGACTCTGAAGTAAAAAAATGGTCTGACAATCCACTGGTGAAAGTCATCATCATCGGATTTCTTATTCTCATCCTGATGATCCCCAGTATGATGATCACATCACTGGTACAGGAACGATCATCACGAAAAATGCAGGTCACTAATGAAGTCAGCAGCAAGTGGGGACAACTTCAGACCGTCACCGGACCTTATATTGAAATTCCTTACCTGGAAGAAATAAAACTTAATAGCAAGCTGCCTTCAGAATGGAATGAGCACAAACTATATTACTTCCCGCATGACC
>JBATMM010000122.1:0-1669 GCA_049289835.1 Saprospiraceae bacterium
CCCTTGAAATGCTTGGTAATCCTGACGCGCCTACATTGATGCAGGTCATTGCAGCTACAGGATTGATGCAAAATTTTTCTGCGATACGTTCACTGATCACCACAGGTATTCAGAAAGGGCATATGAAGATGCATAGTCACAACATGTTATTGCGTCTAGAAGCCACAGAAGATGAATCTGTCAAGGCTCTTGTATATTTCAAAGATAAGACTGTATCCTTTCGGGACTTGAGGCATTATTTGAATGAGATGAGATCTGTTGTGGTGAAAAATTGATTTTAATTTGTATCCTTTAATTCCTTAATTTTGAATAATACCGATTTGATAAAAAATTAATAAGATGAAAGAAGTAACCATAATGATACCTGAAAAAAAATTCAGTTTTTTCATGGAACTGATGGATCAATTGGGCCTGGAAGTGAGTCACAAATATGATATACCTGAGGAACACATGTCAATCGTAATGGAGCGTATCAAGGAAGACGAGCAAAATCCAGGACATTTAGAAGAATGGGATAAAGTGAAGGATCAATTTAATCTTGATTCATGAAGTATAAGATTCTTATTAACCCTAAAGCAAAAATAGATATTCAAACAGCGATTCAGTGGTACAATAATAAAAGTCTAGGGCTGGGTAAAATTTTTCATTTATTTCTGAAATCTCAAATTGAAGTATTAAAAAGTAATCCATTTTTCCAGGTCCGATATAGCAATGTTCGATGTTTGCCACTTAGGAAATATCCTTATATGATTCATTTTACGGTTGATGAATCAAAAAATGAAGTTAGAATCAGAGCAGTTTTTAATACTTCCATGGACCCTAAAAAGTGGCTCAAAAATAAATAGAATGCTTTCTATTTCATGGCAACGTAACCTCTGAAAAGCCATGGCATCTATTGTGGCATTATGCAGTTAAATCACAGACAATTCTTGACAAATCTGAAATCACATTGCGGATTTGTCAGAAAATAGATGTGCCCTAGTAAAACTGGAACATATAGATGAGTATAATTTTAACCTTCTCCTTAGCCTTCGCCTCCGCCTTTTCTTCAGCCTATCTGCGAAATCAGCGATATCAGCGGTATCTTTGCCCCCCATGTTTCCACAATATGATGTCATCGTAGTAGGTGCCGGCCATGCCGGTTGTGAAGCTGCAGTCGCTGCTGCCAATATGGGTAGCCGTGTTATGCTGGCTACGATGAATATGCAGACCATCGCCCAGATGAGTTGTAATCCGGCTATGGGTGGTGTCGCTAAAGGTCAGATTGTCAGAGAGATAGATGCCCTTGGAGGGTATAGTGGTATCGTGACTGACCACACCATGATCCAGTTCCGGATGCTCAACAGATCTAAAGGTCCTGCGATGTGGAGCCCACGTGCTCAAAGCGACAGACTACGATTTGCAGAGAAATGGAGGCTCATGCTTGAAGCCCATCCCCTGATCGATTTCTGGCAGGAAATGGTGAGTGGACTTGTCGTAAAAGATGGAAGAGTGACAGGTGTCCGCACAGGTCTCTGATTGGAGATTCCTGGTAAAGCAGTAGTGCTCACAAATGGCACATTTCTCAATGGCGTTATCCACATCGGTGAAAAACAATTCGGTGGCGGTCGTGCAGGTGAAAAAGCTGCAACAGGGATTACTGAGCAACTTGTCGGAATTGGTTTTGAAG
>JBATMM010000123.1:0-2253 GCA_049289835.1 Saprospiraceae bacterium
ACCGGAAGTTATTCTTGTTCGAGGTCAAAAGTCATCCTGGTTCGAGGTCAGAGACACTCGAACGTCTGTGTTTTTATTGTTCATTGATATCACAATTCTTCAGACAATATCTTCCAGACAGAATTGACATCCCGCGTTCCGTGCGGCGTGATAAAATAACCAAAGTGATGATTGGATATCGGTTCGTGGACTTTACTTGCCACTTTACGGCCTTCCCACAATTCTTTACACTGAAGACTTTGAACCGGAGCAAAGAGATCATTATGCTCATCACTATTCATCCACTTTCCAAGCTTTAGCTGCGTATTTTTTATAAATCCATCAAAGCCACTTCCCTCAACATTCAATCCCTCGGCATCTGCTGATATCACCGTGTAACGAACACCGGGATCCTGACTGCTATTGAGCCTGTTGATAAAATCAGATGAGGGATCTATCTGCGCTATCGACCCACTCAGATCCGTAGCGCCTTTTAAAAACTTAAGTAGAATGCCTGAAAAAGGAACAACCTTCGGAATGAAATTAATCGCCAGATCTAAAAACGATTTCGCCCATTTCAGATACCCATCGATCTTGCCATATGATGAACCATTATTCGGTGTGCCCACTAATACGCAATGATCGATGTACTTGTTTCCTCCTTCCTGTTCAATAATCCATCGAGCTATCAATCCACCGATCGAATGACTGACGATCGTGATCTTCCGATCATCTTTACCAAAACCAAGATCTTCAAGTGCTTTCTTAAGTGCAGAAGCCGTTTCCAAAAGAGGTGTATTCAGGCTTTCATAATCATAGACAAGGATGAGATCGTATGCATCGATCTTTTCAGCAGGCAGATTATCTTTCAATGCATTCACCATGCCCAGGCCATCACCACCAAATCCATGAAGTACCAGCAATACTTTTTTCGCTTTCGAAACTTTAAGGCCAAGGCTTTCACGAGTTAGTTCCAGTGTACCATCCGCCTTTTTATCTACATACCTCAATTGATTGACATCCTGTTGTCCCAGTATGAGTTTGCACAACGTCATTTTTAGAGTTTGAAATATTCCACGTTCTCCTGATTCACCGGGATCGGAAGTGACCATCTGCGGTATCTCTCTGACTCTGATATGTGTCCCCTGTTCATCCGATACAGTATCACCAATGACATGAAAAAACTTACCATCAAATGCAACAGGAAGGATTACTTCATTGTCATTCATGGTTTGTTTGAATGATATTTCGAGCGGTTGGGTTTCAAGTGAAGAAGGATCTGCCAGTTCTATATTATTGATTTCAATTACATTTTGGGACAGTGTGCTTCGGCTTGGACTAAAATCAACCATTTGCATTTGTTCATTTTGCAATCGTGCAAATGCATGGATCGACCCACCACTTCTTGAATTCAATTCAGCCTGTCCGATACTGACAGAGCCTTTCACTGAAGGATGAGCTTTGATCGTGATATTCCCATCTGCAAGGGTTATGTTATTCGTAGGATTCAGTGTATTGTCCTGGCGTACCATCGTCACAGCGATCATCTTGGAAGTCCAGTCATCAAATACTTTTTGTGGAGTTGGTTCCCCAAGTATATCGCGATGTATGCCCAATCCACTTTGAAGAAACTGCTGATGATCAAGTGGCTCAGTAGTCACCAAAAGTTTAAAATAACAAGTGTCTTCCACATCATTTTTTGCCGGCCCCCATCCCAAAGTCTTCTTCCACAAAGGAAGTTCAACATGTGATTTATCATCATATTCAAATGCCCTGTAGACAATCTCTTCACCCGGACATGAAATTGAATAATCAAATGCAATAAAAAGCAAATAGAAATATAAAGGCTGTTGAATATTCTCAAGATGCACGACAGGACGAAATGCAGGAAAGCGATTTGCCAGTTCTTCGCTCTTTGCAAAAATCCGGACTTGAGGTTCCGTATGCTTTTTTATTTCACCTGCCTCATTGATTTCGTGCAATTCAAATCGGCACATGTCTGCCACTTTGGATGAACGGCTTTTATTTTCTAGTTCAATGATCCTTCGCCAATGCACGATTTTATCCAGTGCATCCATCACCGTGATCATATGATCTGGCGTGCTGCCATCGGTGACAAATGCTTTCCTGTTAAGGTCAAGATCCATCACCGTGATTCCGCTCTTGTCAGCGATGACTTCAATGGAGGCCTTCTCATCTTTCTGAGCCCAAAGTATATTTTTTGATTTCAGACTTTCATTTGAGGTGATCGATTGTATGATCTGCGGATCACCG
>JBATMM010000124.1:0-2700 GCA_049289835.1 Saprospiraceae bacterium
AGATGAATTAAAAAAATTCCCCGGCGGAGCAGAAGTCCAGATCGCCGTAGGATTGAACTTTGATTAGTCTCCTGCTACTCGCTATTCGAAGTTTATCAACTTCGAATCCATATCACGAATCTTTGTCCATTCCCCGCTATTCGAAGTTTATCAACTTCGAATCTATATATTATTCTTGAACAGGCAGGGGCAAGCCGCTGCCAATGCATTTTCTCTCACTCCTCGGTTGCTGAGCTGTAGCACAAGGATGAGTTAAGCAGGTCGAAGCACACTTCTCTCACTATACTCCGTACTTAGAACAAATAGGACAATCTTCCTTCACATGCCCCCGTGCCGGACAATATTCCCTTCCGTAATAAATAATCTGCAGATGTAGTTTATTCCATGTATTCTCCGGAAATAATTCTTTGAGATCCCTCTCTGTTTGCACGACGCTTCGTCCATCGCTCAATCCCCATCGTTGTGCAAGGCGGTGTATATGCGTATCGACCGGAAAGGCAGGAACACCAAATGCCTGTGACATAACTACAGATGCGGTTTTATGCCCGACACCAGGCAATGCTTCAAGTTCTTCAAAACTTTTAGGCACCTTCCCTGAATATTGCTCAAGCAATATCTCCGACATGCGATGAATATTTTTTGCTTTTGCAGGTGATAGCCCGCATGGCCTGATGATCTCCTGTATCTCTTTCACCTTCATCTTTACCATTGACTTTGGATCATCAGCTTTCTTAAATAAAATCGGTGTGATCTGATTGACGCGCACATCAGTACATCGTGCAGATAAAATAACAGCTACAAGCAAAGTGTATGGATCTTCATGCTCCAGCGGGGAGGGGACTTCTGGATAGAATTCATCCAGCATCCTGGCTATAGCATCAGCTTTTTTCTGCTTAGATATTCGCATCACACAGGAGTTTTATTAAAAATAAAAGACTTGGGCTATTTAATTACCCCGGCCTTTAGGCCGGGGATGAGGAATCGAAAAAATTTTCGGGCTTTAGCCCAGAGGAATAACTCTTTATTCCGGTTTATCATAAAGATGATAAAAATAACATCGTATCCACTCCATCTGCGTACTGACCTAATGTAGGATACTGGGTATTACCCGGAGAAACACATTCCCAACCTTCCAATTTATCTATTTTAACAAGACACTGAATTTCATTTCTTCTTAACTCAAGATTTTCCATCAATGCTTTTTCATTATTGTAATATGAATAATGAACACAACCAATTCGTGAAGCGATGGCATCATCTTCTTTGAGAATCAAATGCCCCAGGTTGATATGTGGTACGTTATTGATGATATAGATAGCATAATTATAATCAAGATTATTCCTGTACTTATTGTGTTCCGCCAGAAATTTCCATCCTTCAAATGCCATCTCCATTCCTGTAAAATCATAACCTTCAGGGACATAAATCTTAGATACATTTCTACACCCGAGTCCATAGTATAGGAAAATATCCCTTCCAAGTTCTTTCAACTCCTCTGAAGACTCTGTTCCGGTCACAACAGCCACACCATTCCTGCTCTTCCGAAGAATATGCGGATAAGATTTAAAATAGTATTCAAAATAACGCGAACTATTATTGCTCCCTGTCGCAATCACAGCATCAAATCCTTCAAGCTTTTCCGTGAACGTAATTCGTGATGATAACTCAGGATAAAATTCAATCCATTTCTTCACTATAAATTTTGGCAGAACAGAATCTTTATCACTTAACTTAATGATAGCATGATGTCCACTGGCCAGCACACAAAACAAATCATGGAAACCGACGATGGGAACATTTCCGGCCATGATGATAGCTATGTTTTTTCCAGGTTGTTTGGATTGAGGATATGAATCTAACCAACACTTACATTTTACCTCATCAAGAAATTCATCAGCAACAGCATTGATGGCGTGACGGGTAAAATCAGGAAAAAACCAAGGGTTTTGAGCATACCCTTTCTCAATAGCATTTTCAAGTTCAGCATCACCTGATTTGAGATACTGCTGTAACGGGCGTAATGATTGAAGAAAAGAAGCAGGTGACATCATTGTCCTTCTATCGTTTCTTTACGATGTGCGACATAATCTCTCCACTTGTTCATCAGGTTTTGCATATCATCCGGCAGATCTGAATCAAAATACATTTGTTCACCCGTCACCGGATGCTCAAATCCTAAAGTTCGTGCATGCAGAGCCTGTCGTGGGCACAACAAAAAACAATTGTCTACAAATTGTTTATACTTGGTGAATACCGTTCCTTTCAGAATCCTGTCCCCACCATAGCGTGCATCATTGAACACCGGATGGCCGATGTGTTTCATATGTACACGAATTTGATGTGTGCGTCCGGTTTCAAGAACACATTTCACAAGACTTACATAATATAAATCTTCTAAGGTTTCATAATGTGTAGTAGCTTCTTTACCTGACTCCCCTTCAACGAACACTGTCATCAATTGTCTGAATCTTGGATCACGTCCAAGATGGCCTTCTATGATTCCTTCAGGTGGCTCAGGCGCACCCCAAACTATCGCATTGTATTCACGAATCGTAGTATGATCAAAAAACTGTCGCGCAAGATGTGTCATCGCATAATCATTTTTTGCGATCACCATCAAACCCGAAGTATCCTTATCAATCCGATGTACCAAACCGGGTCGATCTGGCAAATTGCCCGGCAAAACAGGCATTTTTGAAT
>JBATMM010000125.1:0-9214 GCA_049289835.1 Saprospiraceae bacterium
GCATTATCCCATGCACCGCCGGCATTATTCTGAAATAATCCCATTAGGACACCACTAACTGTAGCGCCTGCAAGAAATCCTCCCAATGCTTCTGCTCCTCCAACAAAACCAATGATAACCGGTGAGCTGATGGCAATTGCTCCCGGCAACATCATTTTGCGGATAGATGCTTTTGTAGAAATGGCTACGCATTTATCGTATTCAGGCTTTCCTGTCCCTTCCATGATACCGGGGATCTCGCGAAACTGGCGACGAACTTCTTCAACCATGGCCATGGCTGCTTCACCGACTGCTCTGATCGCTAAGGATGAAAATAAAAATGGAACCATGCCTCCGATAAACAAGCATGCAAGAACATCTGCTTTGTAAATATCAATTCCATGAATACCTGCAACGCCGACAAATGCTGCAAATAGTGCTAAAGAAGTCAATGCTGCTGATGCGATAGCAAAACCTTTTCCGGTAGCTGCTGTGGTATTGCCGACTGCATCAAGAATATCTGTTTTCTCCCGTACATCGGCAGGCAATTCACTCATCTCTGCTATACCTCCCGCATTGTCAGCAATAGGACCAAAAGCATCGATGGCAAGTTGCATCGCTGTAGTGGCCATCATACCTGCTGCTGCAATCGCAACGCCGTATAATCCAGCACACATATAGCTTCCCCAGATACCTGCCGCTAAAACCATAACAGGAAGGAAAGTGCTTTCCATACCGACAGAAAGACCTCCGATGATATTAGTAGCATGCCCGGTTGATGATTGTTGAATGATAAATCTGACAGGCTTTTTATTCATCGCTGTATAGTACTCAGTGATCATGCTGATGAGTGTTCCGACGATGAGGCCAACAATGATGGCCCCCATGACGCCCCACTTTGTAAATGCATGACCGCGCAATTCCATGTTTTCAGGAAGGATATAATAAACAAGCGCTGCAGATGCTAGGCCAGTAAGAATAATTGAACCCCAGTTACCCATATTGAGAGCTTTCTGTACAGTCGTTGTGCTTAATTCAGCTGTCTCACTTATTTTGACAAAGGCGGTGGCGACAATAGAAAATAAGATTCCCACACCCGCAATCAGCATTGGTAAAAGTATTGGGGAAAGTCCGCCTAAGCCATCATCACCGGTTACTATTGTTTGTTGTCCAAGTACTATTGTAGCAAGTACTGTTGCCACATAAGAACCAAATAGATCTGCACCCATACCGGCTACATCACCTACATTGTCGCCTACATTATCTGCGATTGTAGCTGGATTGCGGGGATCGTCTTCCGGAATTCCGGCTTCTACTTTTCCTACAAGATCTGCACCGACATCTGCTGCTTTTGTATAAATACCACCTCCAACACGGGCAAACAAAGCAATGCTTTCTGCGCCGAGTGAAAATCCTGTCAAAACTTCAATGGCTTTGAGCATTTCAGGACCATTGACAGGCATTCCGTCCGCAAATATTTGTTTGAGAATAATAAACAGGCCACCTAATCCCATAACTGCAAGTCCGGCTACACCCATTCCCATGACGGATCCTCCGGTAAAAGAAACTTTGAGTGCCCTGCTTAAACTTGTGCGAGCGGCCTGAGAAGTGCGAACATTTGCTTTGGTGGCTACTTTCATTCCGATGAAGCCTGCTGTGGCACTTAAAACGGCGCCCATGACAAAAGCTATGGATATACTCCAATGACTGTGAGGATTTGAAGAAGCCATAACCGCTAAAAGAATGCCAACAAGCACTACAAAATAGCCGAGTATCTTCCATTCAGCCCTGAGAAAAGCCATAGCTCCTTCAGCTATATAATTGCTTATCTCTTTCATGCGATCATTTCCCGCATCCTGCTTTGCCACCCAATTAAATTTGATAAAAGTGTAGATCAATCCAATCGCGCCCATTACAGGAACCAGATATATCAGCTTATCCATAGTCATATTTCGTTCAGTTGTTTGCCTTAAAAAAGGGGTGCAAAGATAAACAAAGAACCCTAAAATTATTTGTGATCCATATTAACCCCCAACACGCGGAATGTGGGAATATCAGGAAAGATTATTGGCTCATTTGAATGTGTATAGCATTTCGATTCAGGCTTATACATATTTAATATCTTGCGATAAATAAATTTCAATTATGACCCTTGGCGAGTTTTTCCAATGGACGGCATTGCATCCTGCACTTTTGCTTGTATACTTTATTGGTGTGCCGTTGATCGCATTGCTTGCAGGTTTATTCAGTGCAGGAGAAGGCCATTTATCGCCCTGGAAGTATTTGTATTCGACCCTTATTTACCTTGTTTCATTGCCCGGAATTTTCGCCGTCACGCTGAGTATCTACTTTTTTCTCTTTGAGCGAAGATCCATTCTGGACACGAATCTATTCACTCAGGTATTGCCGGTACTTTCGATGGCTGTAACAGTCATGATCATACGAAAACAAGTGAACCTGGATTTGATACCCGGCTTTGATAAAATTTCCGGACTGATCCTGATCACAGCCGCACTGATGTGCCTGATGTGGATCATAGATAAGACCCGGATATATTCGATCACTTTTATGCCCTTTTATGCGGTCATTTTAATCCTTCTTGCAGGATTCTTTGTTATACGAATGGGTCTGAGGAAATTAGCTAAATAATTTAAGGTGGCCAATTCAAATTTAGGCCTTAACTTAGTGATGTTGCATTCCTCCTGTCTTCCTCTTTATTTTATTTAAACCACATCTTTACACCAAAATCAATGACATGATGAGGATTCTACTACTATCGATTTTCATACTCCTTGCTTTGAAGTCTTTTACGCAACCCACGGTTGTATTTACCCCGGTGATTCAACCTGGCATACTCACCAATCCAGTAGATATTACGGGAGCAGGTGATGGGTCAGGACGCTTATTTGTGGTGGAGAAAAGAGGAGACGTGAAGATTATTGTTAATAACGTTGTCCAGTCCGGATTTTTTCTTGACATACGGGATTCGGTTGAAACCAATGGCGAACGTGGATTACTGGGGATTGCATTCCATCCATTATATCCTGACAGTCCATACGTCTATGTGAATTATGTAAAAAAGTCTACTGTAATAACTCAGATTTGCAGATTTACACTGAATTCGGGTAATCCTGATGATCTGCTCGAAACAAGTCAGAAAATCTTATTCACCCAGGCAGGTATTCAAAGTAATCATAAGGCAGGTGACCTTGCTTTTGGTCCTGATGGATATCTGTATATAGGAATGGGTGATGGTGGTGGTGGTGGTGATCCGGGTGAAAATGGACAGAACATCAATACGTTGCTGGCTAAAATATTGAGGATCGATATCAATGTAGGGGTGCCTCCTTATTTTGCCTACCCACCGACCAATCCTTTTGTGGGTATAGCCGGCAATGATGCTATATGGGCTTATGGGATGCGAAATCCCTGGCGAATATCTTTTGACCGTGTCACAGGTGATTTCTGGATTGGAGATGTAGGCCAGGATTTATGGGAAGAGGTAGATTTTGTTTATGCCGGAACTCCGGGAGGAATGAATTTCGGATGGGACTGCAGAGAAGGAAATCATGTATATGAGAGCAGCGGTTGTCCAAATGAAAGTGCATTCACTTATCCTATTTTTGAATATCCCCACACTTGCGATCCACCTTGTAATACGGGTGATGGAAGCTCAATGACAGGTGGATTTGTCTATAGGGGTTCAATGTATCCTGTACTTTTTGGTTATTATGTTTTTGCAGATTATGGAAGTAATAATGTCTGGACTCTTAAACAAACCGGTTTCGGAAATCCTCCGACATTCAGTTTTATTCTTCAGACGAGTACCGGCATCAGTGCAGTAGAATCTTTTGGTGAAGCTGATAATGGTGAACTATATGCGCTGAGTTATGGAGGTACAGTTTATTCGATTAGTGCTACAGGAACTCTGGACGTCGGATGGACAAAAATTAAGGCTACACCATCTCATCAGGGCAATAAGATAGAATGGACACTTGATGCTATTTTTGGAATAAATCATTTTCAGGTTCAGCGATCTTATTTTGCGGATTTTAATCAATATGTCAATGTAGCCGAAGTAGCACCAGACCCTGATGAAATCAATTATCACTATAATGATCCATTTATAACTTCATCCGGAAGTTATTACAGAATTGCTGCTCATCTTGACGATGGCTCAACCGAATATTCTCCTTTGGCCCATATTCTTCCTGATGTGAAATCAAAACCTGAACTCACATATGATTTTAATACTAACCGATGGAGAATCAGTGTTCCTGAAAACTGGCAGAATAGTGAGCTGATTCTTTATGACCTGCAAGGACGAATAGTGTACAATAAAAAAACAACCACTGGTCCTTTGTTTGATTTGCCATCACCTGAAATGCCCGGTTGTTATTTTATTGTGATCCGGGGGAGTGAGGGGATATGGTCTGACCGGATTGTGGCTTCTTCGGCAAAACCTAAATAGCCCGTTATTAAGTACTAAAAAAATAATGTTGTCCGTAGTAAGAAACTACGAACAACATTATTTTATATTGTCCTCACGATGGCCACTTCTACCGAATTGTATGCTGAATTCTATACGGAATGTGATCATCCTGACTTGTATGCAGCCCCCTGGTGGTTAGATGCCGTATGTGGAAAAGGAAAGTGGGATGCTTTTAGGTTAGTAAATAATGGTGCTCAGACGACTGTCTTCATTCCGTTTTACAAAACGCATATTCGCAAACTATCTGCGTTGATCACACCTCCACTGACACAATGGATTCCGGTTCTTGCAAAAGAGGATGTACATCACTTTTCAGTTGTTGAATTTTTGAAATCAGTACCACAATGTTCCATCATTGACCTTTCGATGAAGTCAGGTGAAAATCCGGTTTTACCTACGAAAGATTATCGTGTCAATTTTAAGTATAGCTATGTCATCCCATATAATCCATTGAAAGATCAAATCAAATTAAACTACAATGAAGGGCTTCGGCGCAACCTGAGAGAAGCAGAAAAAAACTATTCTATCGGCGCCTCTGGTGATATCCCAACTTTTCTGAATTTATGTAACTCTTCCTATTACAATCGCAAATTGAAACCGCCCTCCTGGCTTGATCAAATTGTACCTGTTGCAGTGGAGGCATTGAAAAAAAATGGATCGGGCATCATTAATCTTGCCATTCATCGTGGAGTTGTGATCGCCGGTATTCTGACGGGATGGGATACGAGAACTACATATTACCTGATAGGGGGTCGAAACGGTGATGAGCAGGGAGCGTCCGCACATGCGCTGCTACTGGACCATGTGATCAATGAAGCACATGGAAGAGGCCACTCATTCGATTTTGAGGGCAGCATGCATCCGGGCATTGCCAATTTTTTCCAATCTTTTGGCGCCACACCAGAGCCTTATCTGCAAATCAGGAAATTCAACGGAATGGGTAGGATATGGTCCTTTTTCCATTAAATATTATTGAAATAATATCTCCTGAAGCAACTTAATTAATTTTTCTTGTATCTTTCTTGCTGTTACCCTCACCCTCGATTTCTTCCCGGGATAATCCCTGTCTACACATCGCTTTATTTTATTGACATTTCTTAGCATTAAAAGGAATTGCATATGAAAAAAATGTTCCTGTTTTTAAGCTTGTTTATTTATTCATTATCCAGCCCATTAGTGGGCCAGGTCGTACTGGGTAGTGATACCAGCCAACACATTAAAGTAACCACAAGCAGTAACTATCTTCCCCAATATTGGACATTGGCTGCTACCGGGGATAAGACCATCAATGGTGTTGGGCTTGAAGGACCTTTAATGGAGGCGTCCCGTTTTCTTTCCCAGGCTACATTAGGTGCTGATCTTGAAACCATTAAAAAGGTAGCTAACCAGGGAATCGAAAACTGGATCAATGAACAGATCGATGTACCACCAAGTCAGACATTGGAGACAATGAAATCTGTCTTTGCTGAAATTGTCGAGTGGTATTTTCTTAATGACGGTGATCCTGAACAGGTGCTCACTCGTCCCAACTGGGTCACATTTAATTATACCTGGTGGGAGAATCATATGCATGATAAAGATCTTTTGCGCCAGCGTGTTGCCTTGGCGCTCAGTGAAATCTATGTGATATCCCTTGACTCAGATCTTTCCGGTCAGGGCTATGGTCTTGCAGATTATTATGATGTGTTGCTCAAACATGCTTTTGGAAATTTTGAAGATATGTTATATGATATCAGTATACATCCATGTATGGGTTTTTATCTGAGTCATCTCAACAATCCCCGTGAAATTCCGGAAGAAAATATTCACTCCGATGAAAATTATGCGCGTGAGGTTATGCAGTTATTCACTGTTGGCCTATTTCAATTGAATCAGGATGGTACACGTAAGACGGACGGACAAGGAAATTGGATTCCTACTTATGGGCAGGCTGATATTAAAGAACTGGCGAAGGTATTTACCGGTCTCGGTGTAGGAGGTGTTGTAGAAAATGAATATGTAACTGATCCGTATTTCGGTCTTGATATTTATGTAGCCGATATGGCAAAGCCGATGATCATGTATGAAGAATGGCATCAACCCGGGACAAAGAAAATGTTGGATGGCTATGTGATCCCCGCAGGACAGACCGGATTAAAAGATATTAAAGATGCGATTCACCGTTTGGCTCTGCATCCGAATGTAGGTCCGTTTGTAGGGAAGCAATTGATCCAGCGGTTAGTGACCTCTAATCCTACACCTGATTATGTAGCAAGAATTGCTGCAGTATTTGCGGATAACGGACATCATGTTCGTGGTGATATGTCAGCCGTGATCAAAGCTATACTTCTGGATCCTGAAGCAAGGACATGTCAGAGTCTGGAGAATCCGAATTTTGGAAAATTAACTGAACCTTTTTTACGGTATACTCAATTTACCAAAGCTATTCCAATGGAGCAATATTATGGACGCTATTGGAATGTCGCCTATGGTTTCTATGAGGCAACCGGACAAAATCCTTTGGGATCACGAACCGTGTTTAGTTTTTATTTGCCTGACTATCAACCATTGGGCCCTATTTCAGAAAATGGTCTTGTGGGACCTGAGTTTCAAATTCATAATTCACGCACATCCATTGAATATATGAACCAGGCCAATGCATGGACTGTCTGGGGTTATGTAATGGATGATTGGGAAAAAGACAATCCATATGTCAGGTATAATATTGATGAATTGAAATCTTTGGCAAGAGATCCTGAGGCACTGGTCAATCGTCTGGATATGCTTTTTACGCATGGCAGCCTGTCACAATACACAAGAGACCTAATCAAGGAAGCCATAACGCCTTTCGTAAACGATGATTACAGGCAAGACAGGGTACGACTGGCGATGTACCTCCTGATGGTATCTCCGGACTATAATATCATGAAATAACCTGATCCCAATTATCCAATCAATCTGACATCGACTGATCATGAAAATAAAATTCAATCAAAATCCAATAAGCCGCAGGAAGTTTTTCGGACAGGCCAGTTGTGCTGCCATCGGCGTATCCACTCTGTATTCATCGCTTGTCAATCTCAAAGCGCTGAGTGCACTTTCTGTGGCAAACAGCACCACACTCGCTGATCCTGAATATAAAGCACTTATCTGCTTATTTCAATCCGGCGGAAATGACTCGTTCAATATGCTGATGCCAAGATCTCCTTCAGAGTATGCAGACTATGCTGCTACCCGATCGAATATCGCGATTCCACAAGGAGACATGTTGCCTATTTTTCCGAATAATGCAGGAGGAAGATTGTTTGGAATACACCCGAGCATGACCCGTTGCCAGCAACTATTCAATGATGGTAAGATGGCGTTCATTTCCAATGTGGGAACATTGGTAGAACCCACTACAAAAGATCAATACTTCCAGGGACAAGGAAATCTGCCTTTGGGGTTGTATTCACATTCAGATCAGGGACAGCAATGGATGACCGGATTACCGAATGGCCGCACCGGTACAGGATGGGGTGGAAAAGTAGCAGATATCATCAAGGACATGAACAGCAACCCGAATATCTCTATGAATTTTTCAATGAGCGGAACAAATGTATTTCAGACAGGACTGGATACTATTGAATTTGCTCTTGATCCCTACAATGGTAGTTCCGGTATATATGGATATGGTGATGTTGAAGATTGGAACGTATTTGACAGGCTTCGAACGAAGGCGCTCACTTCGATGATAGATCATGAATATCAGGACATGTTTCAAAAAACATACATTGATGTCATCAGACGATCAAGAGATGGTCATGTACAATTCCAGGAGGCGATAGGCAACGTATCTGAATTTCAAACACAGTTTACTGACAATTATTTATCGCATGCATTCCAGCTGGCTGCCTATTCCATAGCAGCGCATGAAGCTCTGGGTATGAAACGCCAGATATTCTTCATTGACTATGGAGGATGGGATAATCATGATGAAGTACTTGCTACGCAGAGTGGTTTGTTATACGAACTGGATGCGGCGTTTGGAGAATTTTCTGATGCGATGACAGAGATTGGCCTTAGCAATCAGGTCACTACATTTTCTCTTTCAGAATTCAGCCGCACATTGACGTCTAATGGAAATGGGACAGATCACGCCTGGGGTGGAAATGTCATGGTACTGGGCGGAGATGTAAAGGGTAAAAATATTTATGGTGAATATCCTACACTGGCACTTGAATCAAACCTTGAATTAGGTAGCGGTGTCATGCTTCCGAAAATAAGTGCTGATGAGTATTTCGCTGAGCTGGCATTATGGTTTGGTATTAATCCTTCAGACCTTACTTCAATATTCCCCACGCTGACAAATTTCTATCAACCCGGATCTGGAATGCCGATTGGTTTTCTCAATTCATAACAACGACTCGCTATGAAAAAATTAATCTTTCTGTTTGTGGCCTTTGTGCTATTTCAACATGTGACTACTGCCCAGTGTTTTCCTAACCGGCACAACACAAATTTCTTTGACGGATGGATCTCATGTGAGGCGGCTCCAAGTCCGAATCCTTTACGTCCGGTAAGTCATTTCATCATGTATGATTTTGGCAAGATCTATAAGCTGGGTCAGATGGAGATCTGGAATACAAATGATCCGGCACATCTGGACTGGGGAATGCGTGATGTAGCTATTGATTATTCTATCGATGGTGAGACATGGACTACTGCAGGTACGTATACATTTCAACAAGCAAGTGGGCTGAGTACGTATGAAGGTGGACCTGG
>JBATMM010000126.1:0-3687 GCA_049289835.1 Saprospiraceae bacterium
CCTCTGCACAGTCCAATAAGCAGCTATACACGCAATCATAATTGACAATGGGTACACAACTCTCTTCCTGTACCAGGGCTTATCACCAAAAAAGTGGATCACCGTTGCAAATACAATTAAGATCACAGATATCTGACCAAGCTCCACCCCGACATTAAACGAAAGTATCGAAGTCAGAAATGCATTCCTCGGCAAACCAATCTCATTCAAAGCACTGGCAAAACCCATCCCGTGTATCAATCCGAATAGAAACACGATCACTATTCTCCAGGGCTTCAACTCGCTGATCACAATATTTTCAATAGCCACAAAGAGAATAGAAAGTGCAATAATCGGTTCGACAACAGAACTCGGAGCCACGATGATACTCTTCATGGAAAGTGCAAGTGTGATCGAATGCGCCACCGTAAATGCCGTAGCCTGCCAGAGAATAGTTTTAATACGTGTGCTCAGAAGACATAATCCGACAACAAATAAAATATGATCAAACCCTTCCGGTAGTATATGTTTGTAGCCCAGCTTCAAATAAAACATCACCACATCATTGACCGGCGCACTTTCAAGGCGAAAATTAATGGCGTGTGCGGAAGTAGAATTGCTAAATATGAAAAAGGCACAAAACAAAAGAATTTGTTTAATGCCTATTCTATGAATATTAAAAAACAGAAAAAATCTTTTAAAATCCATAACTGAATATTGACTAGAAATAGAAGTGAAATTGGTTCTTAAACCCCTGGTTGCTGAGCTGTAGCACAAGGTTGAGCATAGCAAGTCGAAGCATAGGGGAGAGATTTCGCAGAAATCGAAGGGGCTAAAAGTTGGACTTATTTGCCGTCCACAAACTTCTGCGCTTCTCTTTTCAATTGTTCATTGATACCCGGATTTTTGTCAAGAGCAGCCGTGATCAGCTCTTTTCCTTTTGCTGTGTCACCACTCTTGCCGTAGATCAATCCTGCCCTGCATAGTAAAGTTGGATTCTTACTACCTGTCTTCATCGCGACATCAATATATTTCTTCGCATAATTCAGATCATCTTTCTTATAATATACCCAGGCCAGTGTTTCATTGACATCAATATTGTCAGGTCGCCGGTTATATTCCATCATGGCATGTTCAAGCGCTTTGTCTATTTGATTGGTTTTCAGATAGGCATACGCCAGTTCGCGATCGGCATAGTGGCCTATATTCTGATCATTTATTCCGCTTTGTGCATCTTTCGTCAGCATATCGACAACCTGCTTTGCACTTGTTTCAGATTTTTGCTTTTGACCATTCAGCGCATATAAATCTGTAAGCTCATCCCTGAGGGTGTAATCATTGACAAGTGAATCCGCCTGTTGATAGTACTTAATAGCTTCATCGTAATAACCGGTGGCTCTGGATATTCTACCAAGACCGGCCAACGCATATGCATAGTTAGGTCGCTCCCGCGATGCGATCGTATATTGCATCTCTGCGTTTTGTAAATCACCAGTGTTCTCATATAATTGACCGAGATGAACGCGAGCCCATTCGGTTCCCTCATCTCCCTGTAAACCTGCACTGACAGCAAGTTTCATCGCATCTATAGCGCCCGGATAGTCTCCAAAAATTTCCCTGAGATACGATACACGTGAATAGGATCGAATGTCAGGCCTGATCGAAATCATTTTATCAGAATTCGACACAGCATCATCATATTTACCGAGCTCTACATTTGCATCCACAAGCATACCATATACAAATGCATTGTTGGGATTCAGCTTTCTGATTTTTTCAGCGACATTCAATCCGTCTGCAAAATGGTGTTGCGAAAGATAGATTGTCCCTTTAAACACATTCGCTTCAAAATTTGTAGAGTCTGTTCTAAGGACAGCATTGGCCAGTTTCATAGCTGCAGCATCATAGTACATATGATCGCCGGTGATACGACCCTCCTGGATATAAAGGGATGCCAATTCTAATTTTGGTTTGATGTTCTCAGGTTCCGATTTTATTTTGGCCACCAGATCATCTGCTTTTTGTTTGGTGCCTTTATATTCATCACTCGAAGCCAGTATCCCGGTTCTTTCCTTTAATGGAAGCACTTCCTCTTCCTTCTTTTCGCTTCTGATGACAACAAAAGCTATTGCCCCCCCCAGGAGAATAAACAATAAGGCATAAATGATACTTTTTTTCATTGTGCTGAGTTTGTTGTGGGTATGTACGTATTAAAGCAGGCTTTTGGATTTTAATACGCGAATTGAGCGGCGAAGATACCTCATTTCAGGCTTCACCGTTTTGCAGGATTTGTGTAAAAGATTTCCCGGTTTAATCAGAGCGAAGCGGAGAAACATAAGGGAAGGGATAGCGAAGGCAAAATCTCTTAGACTGGAATTAATTTATACCTGACATACATCATTCGTAATCCCAACGCGGTCAATATAATGCATCCCCCGATAAGTGACCATACAGAAGGTATCTCATGGTATCCGATCAGCACCCATATTGGATTCAGGATGGGTTCAAGTAGAGCTATTAATGAACTCTCGATAGCCGGTATTCTTCTTTGTCCGTAAGTGAACAATAAATAACCTAATCCGATTTGTATAAACCCAAGAAAGGCCATCATGAGATTTTCGTCCATCGATGGATGAACCGATTTCAGAAGCCATGGTAGTGTAATAAGGACAACCCAAATATTACCCAGTAGAATTCCACTCATCTGCTCAGATCGGTTACCTACTTTAAGCGATAAAATAAGTGCAGCAGAAAAGAATCCTGAAAGAAGCGCTAATCCATCACCCAACCAATGATGAACACCATTTTGGCCGAACAAGAAAAATGAAAGTCCAAATGTGCAAACAATAACCGTGATGATATTATAATTGATCATTTTTGTTTTCAACAATCGCGGTTCGACGATCAATACAACAGCAGGTGAAATATATTGAAGAAAGATTGCATTAGCCGCCGTCGTCATTTTAGTAGCACACACAAAACAAATCAAAAGAGGAGCGTAACAAAGGCTCACGATCAAAGCTCTCTTGTCAAACTTCAATGCTTCACTTCGAAAAACGATTAAGAAAAATATCCCTGCATACAAACTACGATAGAATAAAATAGTGAAGGCATCGAGAGAGATCAATTTCACCAGCACACCACCCGTGCTCCACACGATGGCAGCGAAAATGGTCATGATGATGCCTCGGGTATATTGGTTCTTCATTCGAATTTTGCAAAAATCGCAAAAGTGTTAGGAGTCGGTTGGCCGACGTCTTGGTGTATTCAAGGCTTAGCCTTGCGAAAGAGAGAATTAGAATATGAGCCGAACTGTATTTAATATTTATTCAAGGCTAAGCCTTGAGTTCGCCAGATCGTCGGTCAACCGACGCTCAACATACTTTCTTACTTTCTTACTTTCTTACTTTCTTACTTTCTTACTTTCTTACTTTCTTACTTTCTTACTGTCTTACTTTCTTACTTTCTTACTTTCTTACTTTCTTACTGTCTTACTGTCTTACTGTCTTACTGTCTTACTGTCTTACAATCTTACAGTCTTACAGTCTTACAGTCTTACTGTCTTACAGTCTTACAGTCTTACAAGAAAGGATCTGACCACTTCACCTCATTCGTCATCGTATTATCCGTTAAGGTATTCAGAAATTGAACCAACGCGTCCATTTCAGCAGCAGAGAAATTGAATTTCTTCGGATGTCCATCTGTATC
>JBATMM010000127.1:0-8417 GCA_049289835.1 Saprospiraceae bacterium
CCCCAAACATTACCTGGAGAATCTCAATGATGATTTTTATCTGCCTATGCTGCAGCGGTCTAACCATGTGCATATCCTTACGGGTTCGGGTGATTATGAAAGCCCTGAGGCGTCCAGATCCTTTTCAAAGCTCCTCAATTATAAGGGTATTCCGCATGAACTGGATGTCTGGGGACCGGATATGAAGCATGACTGGCCTACCTGGCGGGCTATGTTGCCTCATTACCTGGCAACGAGGTTTTAAGGCTCAAATACTTAGGTTCCCAAATTCAATAATTTGTACTTTTGTTGCCTTCATCTGAGAGCACAATAGGCCTGTCATTGCCAACAGACGTACACAAGGCATTCCCCCAATTAAAAATTAACGGAAAAAGAATAGAATGGTGGTTACATAATGTAGTCTATCCACTCTTGTTCAGAAGCCATTTCGTAAGAATTTAACTCAACTATTCATCATGAGAAGTTTGATCCAGTCGATTTTACCACTTATCATTTCATTACTGGCTATTCATGCAGATGCTCAGCGATGGACTCCTGTGGATCAGACATTGATCGGAATACAGGGCGCCAGAGACATCATCCCCCAAAAATATATTGTCTACAATACGGATTTTGCAGTCACAAAAGATGTACTGTGGACAGCCCCAAAAGAGGCCGATCAGCCCATTTCAAATAGCCCAACACTCCTGACAGTGGGCCTTGCAGACGGATCATCTGATGTGTTCAGGATGATACAGTATGACATGATGGAACCTGAGCTTGCTGCAAAATATCCAGAGATAAGAACCTTCAGGGGAGAGTCAGTTTCGGATCCGAACAGAACGATCAGAGCTGACTGGACAGAGAGTGGATTGAGAGCAGTCATCAATGATGAAAACGGAACGACATATATAGATCCATTCCAGCGAAATGATCTTGAACACAGGATCGTCTACTTTAGAAAAGATTATATTAAAAATGAGCCCTGGATCTGTAGCGTCACAGAAAAGGCGAAAGAAATAAATGAACATGCAGGACAGAGGCAGGGAGACTGCCAGTTCAGAAGCTATCGGTTAGCGCTTGCTGCCGATGGCGAATACAGTAATTATTTTGGGGCTACATCTTCTGCACAATCAGGGCTTGTCATGTCGGCAGTAGTCACCGCAGTGAATCGTGTGAACAACGTTTATGAAGCTGATATTACAGTTCGCTTAATACTCGTGGCAAATACGGATCAGATATTTTATTACAATCCGGCTACCGACCCATACACCAATAACAATGGCGGTACGATGCTTGGTCAGAATCAGACGACATGTGATGGCGTAATTGGTACAGCTAATTATGATATCGGACATGTATTCAGTACAGGAGGAGGAGGAGTTGCGTATTTAAATGCAGTGTGCACAACAAGTACAAAGGCAGGAGGAGTAACTGGTTCTGGTAGCCCGGTAGGAGATGGATTCTATATTGATTATGTAGCGCATGAAATGGGACATCAATTTGGAGGAGATCACACGTTTAATTCAATAGCCTCTAACTGTGGTGGAGGTAACAGATCCTCATCATCAGCATATGAAGTTGGAAGTGGTACAACAGTGATGGCGTATGCCGGCATTTGCGGTGTAGATGATGTACAACCCCATAGTGACGCGTATTTTCACGCAAGAAGCATACAACAGATATCTGCACATATCACAGGTACAAGCTGTGCGGCATTTATTACGCTCAATAATACATCACCCGTTGTAACCGCCGTTCCTGATTATTCCATTCCTATTTCAACACCATTTGTATTGACTGCGGTAGCGACAGATCCGAACAACGATCCTCTTACTTATTGTTGGGAACAATACGACCTGGAGACAACATCAACGGAGCCACCTACAGCAAATGATCCTGATGGCCCATTATTTCGAAGCTTTATTCAAACTAGTTCACCCAGCAGGTATATTCCCAGGTTATCTGATCTGACGGCTAATGTGAATTATGCGTGGGAAGTATTACCATCAGTTGGGCGGGCTATGAATTTCCGCCTTACGGTTAGAGACTACCACAACATTGCAGGTTGTACAAAAGAAGACAATATAGTTGTGACATCTGTCGCGGCAGCAGGCCCCTTCACAGTGACATCACAAAATGTAGCAACAACATGGTTAGAAACAACAAATCAAACAATAACCTGGAATGTTGCAAACACTACAGCAGCACCCGTTAGTTGTTCTACAGTAGATATCCGAATGTCTTATGATGGCGGATTTACCTACCCCACTGTATTGTCGTTGAATGAACCCAATGATGGTACGGCGACAATTTCAGTTCCTGTAGGAACTACAACTCAGGGAAGGGTAATGGTAAAAGCATCCAACAACATTTTCTTTGATATAAACAATGCTAACATTACTGTCAATGTCGGTGCTCCAAATTTTACGGTTAGTCTGAATCCGGCTACGGTTACAGAATGTAATGATGGCACGGTTCAGACGACAGTTATTGTCGGTCAGATCTTGGGTTTTTCTAACCCGGTTACAATGTCGCTTCTTAATGCTCCGCCCGGTGCGAATGTCAGCTTTTCACCTCAGATAGTCATTCCGGGAAACAATAGCATCCTCACTATATCCAACTTAGGTGCGTTATCCGGAACGTTTATTCCGGTAGTAAGGGGTACCAGTTCAACCGGAAATAAGGATGTCAATTTTACGATCAACTTATTGGTGCCTCCATCAAGTCCTACACTTGTGAGTCCTGTAAATAATGGAATAAACATAGACACATCACCATTTCTTGATTGGTCGGCTATTGCCGGTGCAAGTCAGTATGAATATCAAATAGCTACGGACGTTAATTTTACCAATATTGTTCTGACGGGCACGGTTGCAACAGATCAATATCAGGTTGTAATTCCATTGCAGCAAAACACCCTTTATTATTGGAGAGTGCGCACTATCAATGCGTGTGGAACGAGTAATTATTCTGCAGCCTTTTCATTTACGACATCGAGCTGCATGTCTATAATGAGCACAAATGTTCCAATTGCGATTTCCGCCTCAGGGACACCAACAGTAACGTCTACACTGACCTTCCCCAGCTCACTCACGATCACAGACGTAAATGTTATAAGCCTCACTGGTACACATACCTATGTCAATGATTTAGTGTTTACACTTATTGCACCCAATACTACGCCGGATATAATCTGGAACCAGCCGTGTGGGAACGATGATAATTTCAATATCAACTTTGATGACGAGGCGGCCAATAGCAGCTGGCCCTGTCCTCCGACAAACGGGTTGACGTATAAGCCAAGCAATTTGATGACTGTGTTTGATGGGTTAAATTCTTCAGGCATCTGGACACTAAAGATTCAGGATGTGGCCAATCAGGACGGGGGTAGCCTAAGCACGTGGGGCATTAAAGTTTGTGGTGTATCAACTTGTCAGCTAATAGTTACCGTAGCGAGTGGAACCGGTGCCGGAAGTCTTGCGGCGGCATTAAGCTGTGCAAACAATGGAGATAGTATAAAAATAAGTGCAGCTTTGGCTGGACAATCCATTGATATCGGTGGCATACCTCTGCAGATAAATAAGAATGTGGTAATCATTGCACTTGGATCAAACACCAGCGTAACCACTTCCGGAATAAGAATCTTCGAAATACCCAATACGACTACGGCGGCCCAAATCGCAAATTTGACGCTAAAGGCCGGGACAGCCCTTACAGGTGGTGCAGTCAATAATTCAGGAGGACTGACCCTGAAAAATATTACGATTCTTAAAAATGTAAATGTGAATGGCGCATCTCTTGTGCAGGGACTTCCGGGCGGACAATTAACGCTAACCGGAACCTGCAATATGCAGTAAAGCAGAGGAAGTAAATAAAGACCTTATATTTGCGGACCATTTATAGAAAATGGGTAATAACGTTGGTCAGAGCAACGATTGAAATTATACTAACCAATAAATGGTCGGGTGGCCGAGTGGCTAGGCTCAGCTCTGCAAAAGCTGCTACAGCGGTTCGAATCCGCTCCCGACCTCAACCCCTTACTTTGCTTAGGCAAAGTTTTCCCCTAAAGGGGACGAAATAAGGCCTTATCACTCAGTGGTGGGGCTTTTTTTATGCCTGAAGAGACCAAATGTATTTGAGGATATTCAGGCATAAAAAATGACCCACGGCGAAGCCGGAGTTTGTTCATTTCGGTGCCAAATCACCAAACCAATAAGCAGCCGTAACTCCGCCATCCATTAAGAAATCACTTCCTGTGATAAATCCACCATCGGGGCCCATCAATAGTGCAGCCACGTTTGCAACTTCATCAGGAGTTCCCGCACGTCCAGCAGAAGATATATCTATCATTCGCCTATAACCATCTCCTCGAGGTCCTTTAAGCTCATCATTGGCAAGTGGTGTCATTATTATTCCAGGGCTGATCGTATTAACCCTCGCACCACGCTTGCCCCATCGAACCGCTTCCGCCATAACGCGCAGAGAATTTCCACGTTTTGAAAGTTGATAGGCGTGTAAACTATCTTTTATTTGGTCGGGTTGAAGAAATGGAAGATTAAGAAGTTCTTTGACAGGGGTAGTGGCAAGCGCTTTGTTCTGCTCGACAGAAAGAGGAGGTAATCGATGCCCAGATTGTGAAGCAATGACTACACAAGATCCGCCAGCCATGATGACATTGCCAAATTCTTCTAACACCAGTGCTGTGCCATATAAGTCCACTTTAAGAATTGTTTCTGGTGAGGCCTGTGAAGGTGAAACTCCGGCAGCATGAATGACACCTGAAATATCCCCAAGTGAAATCGCTTTCTGCACAAGAGCCCTGATAGACTCACGTGATGAAACATCAACCAGTGTACTCGAAACGTTGAATCCAGCATCCTCTAAGATTTTTGAAGCAGCATCATTGTTTTGCGAATTTTTATCGGCCAACAAAAGGTGTTTGCCAGCGCCTACCCTTCTCGCAATTGCTTGTCCAATTGATCCGGTCCCTATGAGAACAATTACATTTGACATCGTCGTTTTTGTTTTTATATCATGTATTTATCTTCCATAGTCACAGTTCAATGCTTCGTATCGTTCGGAGTAAGTTGCTTTGTAAATGACAACGAAACTAACCTCCAACGTGCTTATCAACAAACTATTTTGGAGATCTTATAAAGGAAGAGACCGGCAGATCGGCATTAGAGCATATCCATGCAAAATTAATAGACGTTGCGAAAGAGAAAATATATGACCTCGGTAAACCGGTTAGTGAAGTAGCCTATGAGCTAGGCTTTAAGTATCCCCAGCATTTTTCACGTTTCTTCAAACAACAGGTTGGAAGTTCTCCTAAAGACTATCGAGGGTTACTTAATTGACCATCTATTTTAATTAACGGGTTGGAAATATTCTTTAAAATGAATATCTTGAGGAAAAAAGGGATCGATATTTTACAAGGCAGGCAAATAAACTTTAATACAGCCTGACCAGTGAAATGTAATATTTAGATAGCAGGAAAAGAGTTGCAGGGGTTACTTCTAAATACACAAAAGGCAATTTGTGTATGGCGTTTTTGGCAAACAATTATTTATAATATTAATAAATCCTATTATGATTCGGACGACCTTACTCAGCATTATTTGTGTTATTGTTTTTTGTTCCTGTTCTTCTACGACAGTGATTATGCCCAGGAATGTGGCCCAATTGCATGATCCCATCAAGCGTACCTCGTGGTCATTTTTTTGGGGCGCATTAGAAGACAAAAAATTTAAAAACACGGAATTGACCAATTGTCAGGGCAATGGTTTAGCCGTGGTGACCGTCAGGACCAATGCAGCCTTCGTGATCCTGAATGTTATCTCACTCGGTATCGTGATGCCCATTCGTATTGAATTCGATTGTGCAAAAGATGCGCAGGTGCCTCCGCCCGGCCAATGATTTGATCTTCATTTTTTTGTTATCCATTCTTCTACTTTCTAAATATCACAACTACATTTTTTACACATCAAATTCCACACCATTATGCCTGTACGCACCAACTATAAATGGACAAATCTTCACGAGAATATCTCGTTCACCGTAGAACAATATCATGTGATCTACAACCGGAACCCGGATGGAAGCACACCTATTGGCTTTATTGCGAAATGGAATAGCGGGCTCAATAATATTAAGACCGTACTGCGAGATGCCATCACGAATGGAAAACCGGTGAAAGTATTTGGTGGAGGATGGTCGCTCTCGGATATTCAGCAGACCCCAGGATACCTGATCAACGCCAATGCGTTGAACATGATCGAACCCGGCTTGCCGGCTGCTCAGGTTGAGCCAGGGATAGCAGGGAATCTATATTGTCTTGCGCAATGTGGCGCTTCCGTGATGGAAATTAATACGCAGTTGCAGCAGAGCAATCTTGCACTTTCGACATCAGGGGCAAGCGATGGCCAAAGCATTGTCGGAGCGATATCGACAGGTACGCATGGATCTTCCTTCACGTTCGGTGCCATGCAGGATTTCGTGGAGGGTCTTCATATCGTAGTTTCTGATACAATTCATTATTGGGTGGAAGGAAATACGAGGATTGTGTCAGATGTCTTTGTCAATAACTTTGCTCCCGGCGCTACAAGAATAAATAATGATTCCATTTTTCAGGCAGCCCTTGTCAGTTTTGGAAGTTTCGGTGTCATCTATGCTGTGCTTATTAAAGCTGAACCGATCTATGCACTGAAGCGATGTCAGAAATATATTCCATGGGTAACCATTCGAAATTTTCTCAATGATCCATCAAATATTGGAGGCCTTGGACTTCCGATCGTGAATCCCTATTATTTTGGAGTACTGGTCAATCCTTACAAGCTCGATGCGACTGTAGTGAGTGTGATGGAAAAGGTTGCGTTCACACCTCAGATGCCACCGACTTCCAATCCTACTTTTGGACCCAGTAATGATGTGTTGCATGTCATCGGCAAGGTGAGTTCGATTATCCCCCATACGATCCCAACGATCATGAAATGGCTGGACAAACTGATCAAAAAACAATACAAAGAAGAAAGTAATATCGTGAGCATACCAGGTTACACCTTCATGGATGGGACGTCTATTGCAAAAGGTAAAGCACTGAGCGTTGAAATAGGTGTCGATGTAAGCCAGGCACTTGCAGCGGCCAATATTATCATTCCTCTTTGCAACGTGACTCCGTTTCCGGGCATCATTACATTTCGATATGTGAAAAAAAGTAAAGCGACACTTGCGTTTACGAAATATCCTGTCACCTGTACGATTGAGTTTCCGGCGCCTTATTCGAAGCAAACAAATAATTTTTACAATGCACTCTATCCTGCGCTTGATGCTGCCGGGATTGAGTATACTTTACACTGGGGCCAATGCAACAACCTCAACAACGTAAATGTGCGGATCAAATATGGTGATCCTGCAGTTGATGCATGGATTGCAGCGCGACAGACCATCCTTCCAACCCATGCGCTGCAGACAATGTATTCTAATGATTTTCTGCATCGGTTGGGATTAGATGAGCTCAGTATTGTATAGGTTCCGGGGCCTACTCTATAGAAGAAAATGTTTTAATGTCTCCAATCCATTTCCTGATATTGAACCCTACAGAACACAGTGTGCCACACTTAGGTGTGCCACACTGTTCTAACCCGTTGATTGTCTGGGCCCACAGATAGTTATGCACATTCTTTTTTGTTGCAGTTGAGAACTCATTCAGGGCAGGCCGGAAAAACTTTTTTTGGGGGTTCGAAAAAAAAATAGGCCCAAACCGGTCATGTTTTACCCTGCTCGAGACATATAGAAAAGAATGAAATCGGCATTACCGGTATTTCATTTTCGAATCGTATTTCTTCACCATTAAAAGTTGACAACAATGAACATTAAACTATTTCAAACCAGACTGGATGACAAGCACATCCAACAGGACCAGGAAGCCATCAATACCTTTATGGAATCCGTGACGGTCAAAAAAACAGCTACACAATTTGTCATCGGGCAACCCGACTTTTGGTCGGTCCTGGTTTTCTATGAGAATGGAAAAGCGCACAAGAACGGAGCAAAGGAAAGTGATAAAATATCTTTTGATCCTGAAGTTGAATTGACTGATGAGGAAAAACAAATCTTCGGCGCTTTAAAACAATGGAGAAGGGACAGAGCCAAAGAAGTGAATGTGCCAGAGTATCTGGTATGTCACAATGCGGAGCTGATCACCGTATCTAAGACAAGACCGAGATCCATGGAAGATTTAAATAAGATCAAAGGATTCGGCGGTCAGAAAATTTCAAAATATGGGGATGATATCATCGCCGTTGTAAATGCATTTTAAAAAAAAAGGCCTCCAATGACGGAGGCCTTTAATCAATCCAATTTGTTAAAAAAAGGAATCACTTTCTTATCCTCTGCAGGCATCTTTGATAGCCTGTAACTCTTCCTTGCTGTTGACA
>JBATMM010000128.1:0-3376 GCA_049289835.1 Saprospiraceae bacterium
GTTTATACCTGCACCAGCAGCGCTGAAATATACCCAAATTATACCTATTGCGGGTGGATTGCTGCCTATCATTTCAATTTTATGGTGCCACAAGTTATCTCGTCTTTTATCAATCCAGATCATCCAAAGGGCTCTTGATCTCACCTATCCTACGTGAACTTACATGCGTATAGATCATCGTGGTTTTCGGACTACTATGACCCAGGATCTCCTGTATATAACGGATATCCGTGCCTGCCTCCAATAAGTGGGTGGCAAAACTGTGCCTCAACGTATGCAGATGTACATCTTTCTTGACCCCGCTCCGAGCCACCGCTCGTTCAAGTACCTTCGCAATACTCCGTGCAGAATATTTACCACCATTCTGGCCTTCAAACAAATATACCTTTGGTTTCCATTTTTCATAGTATTCCCTGAGGATACCCTTGAGCTTTTCTGAATAAGGTACATATCTGTCCTTTCGCCCCTTTCCCTGGCTGATCCGGATTAAATTTCGTTCTTTATCCAGATCACTAATTTTAAGCGACAATAACTCCCCTCGCCTCAGACCGCAACTATACAACACACTTAGCATCGCTCGATTCTTGATATTGCCGGATGACTTCAGGATGCGTTCTACCTCAGACTTACTAAGGACAATCGGAAGTGTATTCTCCCTGAAAGGCCTGTCCAACCGATCAATATCCATGGCGTGATCAAAAAAATGACTGTAAAACAACTTGATCGCCCCTGTCACGACTCGCTGATAAGATACTGACAATTTGTTTTTAATGATGACTTCGGTGTTGAACCTGATGATATCCTCTGCCCGTACTTCTTTAATATCCATCTCCCCGAGAAAAACAAATACCTGACTCAGATGATTGAGATAGTTCCGTATCGTTTGCTCACTGTATCGATGTTGCTCCATCCATTTCCGGAATTCAAGGAGTCTGGATTTCACATCAGTAGGCAACTTCTCAAAAGCAGTAAGATTAGTGGATTGAAAACCTCGTGAATCCTTTCCTCCGGTTATAGTGCCGGTTTCATCTTTAACCAGGTCGAGCTTGATTCCAAACTTTTCCCTTAGCGTCGGAATATCCGGAACATACCAACACTTAAATGTCTGACTCCATCTCCGGCCACTAATCGCCCTGACCATGGAAATAATATTTTCATCATAATCAAAATCCAGTCTGATATAGGTTTTGTCATCCAATGAAGCCAGACTTGCTTTGATGGACTTTTCGCTTTTTAAGTGAGGGGGAGTTTCCGGATGACTTATGCCCATTTGATTTTCGGGCTTAGCGATCGAAGACGCCTGATTATGAGCTTGAGAATGAAGTGGAGATTCATCCCGTAATTGAAGTTCAGGTGTTATAAATATTGCCCTCAATCGTTCAACATTCGCAGGACTTGGTCGGACAAGCCAACTTCTGCGTTGCGGATTCCACATTGCACCTTCGAGTCGCCTGATCAACTCGAGTTTTTCTTTATCATATGGGAATTTAACAGAGATCCATTCCTCCCCTTGATGATGAACGGAGGATATAAACAGTTTCCTGTCTTCGTTTTCTACTGGTTTCATCTGGTATGTATTTCAAAAGTTAAATCGCCGGAGGATTCGAAATTAGGGCATTTAAGAATACAGATCTAAAAAAAGTGTAAGTATTTGCAATCAGTTCCTATTCGATGGGTGAATCTGTGGTTTGAAAAATAGTAGGGAAACCAAATGTAGATATGTATGTACTACTTATACATTTCATTGCACCTTCAGGCATAGCACGTACAATTACAAAATCATCAGTCTGATGCAGTTGAGAGATCAGGGACAAGTTTATTTTATTACTTTTAGTACATGAAAAAATGTGTCTTGAGTGCATGGTTATGCGTATTTATTTTTAATGCATTTGGCCATGAATACGTTTTGCTGGCAGCCCACTTTAGAGTAAAAAAAGGTGACAACCTGGAGATGCACCTGTTTGTAGCAGATGGATTTAATATCGAACTGGAAAGGAATCTTCAAAAAGATATGATCGATAGATTCGAATTGCTTACAAGAGACAGCATCATCGATTTGACAACGCAGCCGGATGGAATCTTGCCAATAGCCAATCCAAATGTATCTTTTGAAGGCGGAGGTCTTTTTCATCTGGAAAGAAAATACGGACGAATATCTTTGCCATCCCCTAAATTTATTGCTTACCTCAAAGAGGATCATATGGAAGAGATAATTCCAATGGTAGACAAGACGAAATTGGAACAAAAAGAAAGGTACACCCGCTATATCAAATCGCTTGTTCAAAGTGAAGATAGTTACGCCGATACAATGTTTAAAACCATCGTTGGACAAAAATTTGAAATCATACTCCTTCAAAATCCTTATACATTGAAACCCGGAGCAATATTAAAAGCCCGAATATTATTTGAAGGCAGACCACTTGTAGGAAAAGCGATTACAGCAAGAAACAGAACTGGCAATTCTCCGGAAATCAGCGCAGTCTCAAAAACAGACAAGAATGGGATTTGCGCTTTTAAATTAAAAAGAAAAGGGGATTGGTTTTTACACGCCACGCATATGGTCCAGTGCCCGGACAAATCAGATAGCGACTGGGAAAGTTTTTGGGCTTCGTATAGTTTTGGATTAGATTGATATTAGTATTGATTTTGAAGAAAGCAAGGTTGGTTTTTTACCTTCATTATTTATAAAACTAACAACCCTATCTCCTTCAACTCTTCCATCACACTTCCATACCAGAAAAGCGTAAAATCCTCCAGGTGATGCCGATCATAATCTTCCTTGAGATGCTGATACGTAAAAGGAATAGTATGCTTCGGTGTCATTGATTCCAATACTGATGCTAACCATTGCCCTTCGGTAAGAGGACATTCAATCTCAATAGCTTCCTTCATTGTGGATATGTTTAATACAGATTGTTCAGTATCATAAGAAACAGGCCCACCTATCCATATGATCATATGACTTGCTTTCATTTCTCGCCTCTGAGGTTGGTCCAAATATTTTTCAATAAGATTATGTTCCAATGTCGTGTCCGGAATTTTATACTCAAACCAACTTTGTAGCTGGTGATCAAGACCTATACCATGCATGAAATTATACAATGACTTACGCAGACCAGCGGCAAACAAATCATGATCAGCACCTGAAGGATCCAAATGTTCTAAATCATTATTTGCAAATGTTCCAACACCTTTAGTGATGGTCTTTACTTTGAATTGATCAGGATACAGACCAACAGGACTATGCGCCGTCATCGCAAATCGGTGCCAGAATGCCGATTGCAGAATACCCGTATCAAACATTTGCCTAACCACCTCTAGTGAATCAATCGTCTCCTGTACAGTCTGCGTAGGAAAACCATACATGAGATAGGCA
>JBATMM010000129.1:0-18528 GCA_049289835.1 Saprospiraceae bacterium
TGTACATCTGAATCTATGTCAGCAAGTAAGAGAGACATGCAGCGATGTAGTACATTATGATGTGAAGCTGTACTTGTTCAATGCAGATGAATTTATATATCTGCAACCACTGACCACAGTGCCTGTATATGCGAATGGAATAGCAGATCTGTGTTTCAATACAAGAAATAATTCAAGCCAGGCTATTCGAAATAATGGAATACCCTATAACAGTCCATTCTGTGGAGACTATCACAAGATCTTGTGGAGCGCAGAAGATGGCTGCGGCAACTGGAGCCATTGTGAATACCTGATCCGTCTTGAAGATTGCAAACAACCGTCACCGGTATGTATACAAGGATTGAGTACTGTATTAATGCCGATTGGTTGTGAAGTAACATTGTGGGCGAAAGACTTCAATGCATCAAGCTTTGATGATTGCACCCCGGAAGCAGATCTTCTCTATAGTTTCAGCGGAGATTCATACCAACCGAGTAAAGTCTATAATCAGGATAATGTACCTGCTTTTGGTGTAGAGCTCGGTGTGAATATTTGGGTAGCTGATGGTGGCACAGATGACAATTGTAATGGAATCATCAGTTGGGATGAAAGAAATAAAGACTACTGTACTACTTCTGTGGTGTTCTCAGACCATGGTAGCAATTGCAGCGGTTCATTGACCATTCTATATCAGGGAGAAATCCTCACTGATCACGGCGAGCCTGTAGGATCTGTAGGCGTGTCACTAAATTCAAACACAGAATCCATTTATGAAATGACAACTGCCGAAAATGGAAAGTATGTCCTCGTGGTTCCACAGGTTGATGGTCAGCGTTATCAGGTGATACCAAAACGATCGGATGATCCACGCAATGGTGTAAGCACACTGGATCTGGTGCGTATTCAAAAACATCTTTTAGGTAAGGAATTGTTTGATAGTCCTTATCAGTATATCGCGGCTGATGCAAACAACAATCAACAGGTGAGTGCTATTGACCTGATTGAGATCAGAAAACTTATACTGGGTATTTATACGGAGTATCCGGATAATGATAGCTGGAGATTTGTGGATCTGGGTACTGTTTTACCTGATCCTACACATCCATGGCCTTTTGAAGAAGTAATCAACCTGCAGTATGACGGTGTATCTCATTCAGGATTAGATTTTATGGGTGTTAAAATAGGTGATGTCAATAATACTGTACGGGCTAATGCTCTTCAGCTTCTGCCAAGAGGTGCGCACCGGATTATCCACCTGACTGAAGGAGGTGATTCCAGAGCAGACATTGGTAAAGTGATCAATGTATCTATCAGAATTCCGGAAGTATTGGAAGGATTCCAGTGGACACTTGAAACGAAAGGTTTAGACTATCTCGGAGTCAGCAGTGATGATATCGCGATCACCAGAAATAATGTGGGTATACTGAAAGATGGTATTGTGACCATGAGCTGGAACCAGGAAAATGACAAGAAACCTGTGGATAAGAAAGACATCACCATCGTACTTCAGTTCATGGCTAATCAGGCCGGGGAGATCAAGGATATGATCAGCTTATCAGGTAGGGTGACAAATGCTGAAGCCTATACATTTGATAATGAAATCCTCGATGTCAAACTTGATAATAGTCCTGTTCAAACACAAACTGAATTTGCACTTTATCAAAATCAACCGAATCCATGGACTGGAACCACATCGATCAGCTTCAATTTACCTGAAGCTGGTTCTGTGAAACTTTCACTCTTCGATGTGACCGGTAAACTGATCAAAGTAGTCGAAGGTGAATTTAAATCAGGAAGACAATCGATCCTGCTCAACAAAAAAGATATTTCAACTCATGGCGTTCTCTATTATCGTCTCGATAGTGGCAACTATAGTGCAACGAAGAAAATGATCCGCCTGGAGTAACAAAGATTTTTAAATAAGAACTCAACGATTTTGTCGCCCCGGAATTTTTTCCGGGGCTTTTTTAATATCCCTGCACCCTGCTCCCTGCTTTTGCCTTAACCTTCTCCTTCGCCTTCTCCTTCGCCTTCTTTTTTGCCTTCGCCTTCTCCTCCGCCTTCGCCTTTTGTTTTAGAGTTTAAGCTTAACTTTGTAGCTCTATGTATGATATCATTTTAAGCTTTATCACAGCGTTCTTACTTGTTTTCATGGCGATACCCAGCATCATCAATATCGCCAGAGTGAAACAACTCTATGATGTTCCTGATGAGCGTAAATCCCACCAGGAAGTTGTACCAACGTTGGGCGGAGTTGCCATATTTGCAGGTGTTATTTTCAGCATTATCCTTTGGACGCCTTTTGATGTTTTTGGTGATCTGCAATACATCCTTTGTGCTTTTATCATCATATTCCTGATTGGAGCCAAAGATGATATCCTTCCGATGTCACCTACAAGGAAGTTAATGGGACAGATTCTGGCTTGCTTTATTTTGGTATTTAAGGCTCAGGTCAGATTGACAAGTCTTTATGGGATATTTGGGGTTTATACCATTCCTGTCATTCCATCTATCCTTTTATCGATGTTTACGATTCTGGTGATCATCAATGCATTTAATCTTATAGATGGCATTAATGGGCTTTCTGGTAGTCTTGCCACTCTCATATCCCTCACGATGGGTACGTGGTTCTTTCTGATTGACAGGACTGACCTCGCCATCATCGCATTTTCCTTAGCTGGAGCTACGATCGCATTTCTTAGATATAATATCACACCTGCCAGGATCTTTATGGGGGATACAGGATCGATGTTGATCGGCATTATTTCAGCCATCCTTGTCATCGAATTTATTGAGGTACACAGCCAGATACAGGGGTCTCCTTATGCCTTCAAAGCTGTTCCGGCTGTTGCTGTGGGTATGCTCATTTTACCGCTATTTGATACAGCGAGAGTTTTTGTAGTAAGACTTTTCAGAGGGAAATCCCCATTTCATGCAGACCGAAGTCATATCCATCATTTAATGCTGGATGCCGGTCTTTCACATACGCAGGCCACTATCGTGTTGTTAGCAGTCAATTTTGCGTTTATTCTATTTGTGGTATACTTCCAGGATCTTGGCAATCTTTATTTACTGATCATCATACTGTTGATGGCGTCAGCTTTGTCTGCTATTCCATACATAATCGCCAGGCACAAAAAAACATCGGGTAGTGTGGAATGATTGCAGGAGTATTGTTCCGATTCGAATTTATCGAACTCATTATCTGAATCGCACAGAAGACAAATCAGAAGATCCGTTTATTGTACGCTAAGGGGTTATCCTTTTTGGATGCCTTAAGAATTGACTTCTGAAAGTTGAGCCTCCTCCTGCATTACTTTTTCAAGAGGTACTCTTCTGAGTTTGATCATTTTTACAATGTCCATCATCCGGATGATGGGATATAAAGGATCAAATTCATATTTCTTCCATCCGAAATTGGCCCTGCCACTATGTTTGTGATGATTGTTATGTAATCCTTCACCCCACATGAGAAGATCAACAGGAAAAAGATTCCGGGATGTATCCTTCATTTTAAAATTGACATAACCCACCGTGTGTGCAAACCAATTGATGATCACACCATGGAATGGTCCCATCGCTGCATGCACAATAATCAATGGATAAAGCCACCAGGGCGCACCCAGTAAAATGTACACACCGATATAGACGAAAATCCATGCAAGACGCACCCATCCATTACATGCAAAATCATCAAACGCTTTCCAGTCAGGAAGCTCTTTTGTGAATTTTGCATCAACCGGAGTGACACGTTGAAAAAGACGCATATAGGTATTTCTTGTTCGCCACATCATGGCAAATAAATTGGCATCATATTTTGGCGAATGGGGATCCAAAGCTGTATCCGCATAGGCGTGATGCATCCTGTGCATGATCGCATAAGCACGGGGACTCAGATAGGAAGAACCCTGAAATATAAAGGATAATACATAGAAGAATTTCTCTACGCCCTTACTCATCGTAAACTGCCTGTGAGCAGCATATCGATGATTGAAAAAAGACTGTGTAAATAAAGAAAGATACCAGTGTGCACCAAAAAAAGCCAATACCCACATATTTGATGATTTGAGGATGATCAGATAAGCCTGCAAAGATAGCAAAAATAGACTCATTTTGCCTTATCTATGCTCAATATAGACCTGATAACATGAAAATACACCTTAAACGTTCCAATGATGCCGTTCTCTTCGAGGCATCCAATGAAAGAGGGCATACCGTCATGATAGAAGGCGGCCATAGTGTAGGCGGTCATGACACGGCACCTTATCCTACCGAAGTATTCATGATGAGCCAGGCTGCATGCACCGCAGTGGACGTTATAGAATTGTTAAAGAAGATGCGTCAGCCCCTTCAACACCTGGAAATTGAACTCGATGGACAGCGGGCACAAGACCAGATTCCCAAATTGTTCACACAAATTCATCTTCATTACAAATTGTATGGAGATATTAAACCTTCAAAAGCAGAGAAGGCTATTTCACTTTCAATTACAAAATATTGTACGGTGACTAAAATGATCGATCATATTGCGAAAATCACACATAGTTTCGAAATTATAATTGATGCACCTATCACAAGTGAATCTAAAATCTAATGGTGTTTTAATGTTCAAAAGTGATTGAAGCAACTATTGTTTTGAGGGTTTAAATTTAACAGGCAAGGTGAACAAGACATTCACTTTATAGTGGTTATGCATTCCTGGATTCCAATGCGGACCACCTTCATTCATCAGATTGATAACCCGCAGAGATTCTTCATTAACACCACAATCAGCCCCTTTCAATACTACCGGATTTTTGATGAAACCACTAGTATCCACCGTGAATTGTACAATCGTATAAATGATACCCTTGTCCGTTCTGCACGAATCGGGATAATGGACATTTTGGCTAATAAAATGATACATTGCTTTCGATCCATCTTTATACTCAGGCATATTTTCAACATAAGTAAATGGTGCATCTCCATACTGCGCCTTCACTGAAATATTGAAACCAATGAAAAGAACGAGAATAAGTATTTTCATCATTGAGTTTTGTAATATTGAATATTAATTTGATTTTATTTTATTAAAGATAGCTATTTATGCAACGCCGAACATTTCTCGAATCTTCAGCTCTCGCTCTTCCTCTTTCTGCTTTACCTTCATGGGTCAATTTATTTGTACCCTCTGCATACGAAATGAAACCACTCCGACGCAACGTAGGTATCTTCTCCGAAAAAGGCGGAACCATCGGTTGGCTCATCCAACCCGACAGCATCGTCGTGGTTGATGCTCAATTCCGCGAACAGGCTGGCCACCTGATTGATGAAATAAAAAAATACCCCACAGCACCCATCAACTATCTCATCAACACACATCATCATGGTGATCACACCTCCGGGAATATCGCATTCAAAGGCCTTGCCCAACATGTTCTCGCGCACGAAAATTCGAAGATCAATCAAATGAACAGCGCCAAAAAAAATGGCAACGAAGCAGATCAGTTATACCCCGATCTGACATTCAAAGATCGATGGCAGCAACAAATCGGCGATGAGTTTATTGATATTCAATACATGGGACCGGGACACACAAATGGTGATGCCATCATTCATTTTCAACATGCCAATATCGCCCACATCGGTGACCTGATGTTCAACCGGAAATATCCCTACATCGATAAGAGTGCAGGTGCAATGATTGAAAACTGGATTGAAATCTTACAACAACTGCAATCCTATTTTGACAATGACACCCTTTTCATTTTTGGTCATGCCAATGAAGGTTTTCAGGTGACAGGAAGTAAAGATGACCTTGCCGCATTCGGTGACTATCTTACTGCTGTAATGGAATTTGTCAAGAGTCAATTAAAATCAGGAAAAACAAAAGATGAAATCCTCGCCTCAACTGAAATCCCCGGAGGCAGTCAATGGTCAGGTGAAGGCATCGGACGTAGTCTTTCAGCTGCTCTTGAAGAATTAGGGTATTAAGTGAATAGTCAATAGTCAGTAGTGAGTTTTGCATCGCTCATCCTAAACTCGTGAGCCGTGAGGCGTGAAGCCTGAGGTTTATTCACGTTATTTGTGTCAAATGAGTTTGTTTTACGTCCGGCATCCGGCATCCTTTTATCAGGCATCCAAAGAAAAGAATCATAAATCGTCACTCGTAAATCGTCACTCGTAAATCGTAAATCATGTTCTGGGGTATTGACTTAGGTGGAACAAAAATAGAAGGAATGGTCATGACTGACCGCCATCCTGACAGTGTCATCGCGAGACATCGCATCGACACAGAAGCGAAAGGCGGATATGAACATATTCTATCCCGTATAAAACTTCTCGTTGATCATTTAATTGAGATGACCGGTTATCGTCCTTCAGCTCTCGGTATCGGCACTCCCGGCACAATCGATCCGTCAACCGGGTTGTTGAAAAATAGCAATACACTTTGTCTTAATGGACAACCTGTTCATAAGGACCTTGAAAAATTGTTAGGTATTAAAATAGCGATAGCCAATGATGCCAATTGTTTTGCACTGGCAGAATATCATCTCGGGGCTGTTCATAGGCAATTTCCTGATGCCAGAGTGATGTTTGGTGTCATTATGGGCACAGGAGTTGGAGGGGGAGTAGTCGTCGATGGAAAAATAATCGGAGGCCATCATGGCATCGGTGGAGAATGGGGCCATATGTTTCTGGATGAATCGGGTGAAGACTGCTATTGCGGTCGACACGGCTGCGTCGAAACGATTATTTCAGGTCCGGCACTTCAACGCTATTATACAAAGCTTACAGGCCAACAGAAAAAACTAGTAGATATTTTAGCAACTCCTGAAGATCCCTATTCAATTGAAATCAAAAATCGCCTCATCCATTTTTTTGGTAAAGGTCTTGGTCAAATCATCAATGTCCTCGATCCGGATGTCATCGTGTTAGGAGGAGGATTAGCCCATATTGATTTTCTCTACACAGAAGGCATCGCCTCAGTTTCAAAAAATATTTTCAATCCTACACTTTCAACACCTATTCTCCCCCCATCGCTCGGCGATAGCGCCGGCGTATTCGGCGCAGCGATTTTAATTAATGAAAAATGAAAAAAGAAAAAGAAAAAAGGTTTACCACATAGACACATAGTTCACATAGGAAGTCACATAGAAAAAAATACCATTTACTATTTACCACTTACTGAATACTGAATACTGCTTCCCTGCTCCCTGCTCCCTGCTCACGTTTTC
Organism: Saprospiraceae bacterium; assembly: GCA_049289835.1. Lineage (GTDB taxonomy): Bacteria > Bacteroidota > Bacteroidia > Chitinophagales > Saprospiraceae > Opimibacter. The sequence goes on from JBATMM010000129.1 coordinate 7,197, forward strand.
CCCGGCTTCACTCCTGCTCTCTGCATTGCATTTTGCACCTCTTCATTCTTACTCTTTTTATACACTTCAAACCTTGAAGGCAATTCTTTCACAGGCCAGTTATTATTCGTTAAATCTGTATCAGCTGTCTCTTTGTAAGGATCAATAACAATACCCGCCACTTCTTTCGTCTTTACAAATACTTTTGTAAACTTATTTTCATTTTTTCGCCAGATTTCCACTGGCACATGTTCGATCTCTTTTGTCCCGTCCTTATATGTCCATTCAATGATCACGGGCATCACAAGTCCTCCCTTGTTACTGAAAAATAATTCGTAATAATTATTATCTCCATACTTTTCTTTCTTTTCTTTCTCCGTAAAAGTCTCGTCATAAAGCCATCGCTTACTTGTCAGCAGACTATCCTTCGTTTCCCAGGGTTTGTAACTGTAATAGAAATCACGCAAAGCCGGATCCTTATCCACCGCGAAATCAGTTCCTTCCTCCACATTCCGCATTCTCGCGATATGATTTACAGGTGGTTTCTGTTTGAATGTATCAATGACTTCTTTCCGATCAGGATTTTTTTGCAGATCGACTTTGAACCATTTGATGCTATCAAGCGAAACATCGACATTATCTGTTCCATAAAACCAACCTCTCCAAAACCAATCCAGATCTACACCACTGGCATCTTCCATTGTTCTGAAGAAATCTGCCGGTGTCGGATGCTTGAATGCCCATCGTTGACAATATGTCTTGAAAGCATAATCAAATTTCTCTCTCCCCATCACCGTCTCCCTCAGAATATTCAATGCACAGGAAGGTTTTACATATGCATTCGCAAAATAACTCACGATGTTTTCACTGTTCGTCATGATAGGCTCCAGCTTATCTTTTGGCTGCTTCATGTACGCCGTGATCAATTCAGCAGGTCCTGACCAGTGTGGGTAATTTGGGTCCCATTCAGATTCGGCCAGAAATTGAACAAATGAATTAATTCCCTCATCAAACCATGCCCACTGCCGCTCATCACTATTGATGATCATGGGAAAATACGTATGTCCCACTTCATGAATGATCGTGGATATGGCTCCATATTTATCATGTGCTGTATAAGTTCCATCTTCAGCTGCACGACCGGGATTGAAACATATCATCGGATACTCCATCCCATTCGCAGCCTCAACAGAGATAGCACTTGGATAGGGATAAGGAATGGCAAACTTCGAATATGTTTTCAACGTATGGGCTACCGCTTTAGTAGAAAATCGGCTATAGATCGGATAGGCTTCTTTGCCATAATAACTCATGCACATTGCTTTCTTTCCATCTTCATTGAAATGCGGCATCGCATCCCAGATGAATTTCCGGCTGGACGTCCAGGCAAAGTCACGCACATTGTCCGCTTTATATATCCACGTCTTCGTTCCTTTTGGTTTATTTTTTTCTGCTTTGAGCGCTTCATCATGAGTTACAATCTCAAGAGGTTCTGTCGCCGTCTGAGCCAGTTTCCATCTATTGTATTGTTCTGGTGAAAGGACTTGCTGATAATTAATACATTCTCCTGTAGCACCGATGACATGATCTTCAGGCACAGTCATCTTTACAATGAAATTTCCAAAAGTGAGAGCAAATTCCCCGCGACCTATGAATTGTTTAGTCTGCCACCCAGCTTCATCTGTATAAGCACATAATCTGGGATACCATTGTACAATCGTGTATAGATTGTTGCCATCTTTTTCAAAATATTCATAACCTCCACGACCCCAACTTACACTATGTATTCTGTCAATCAGATAATAGTGCCAGTCCACATGAAATGAAAAATGTTCACCAGGCTTTAATGGATGAGGTAGTTCCACACGCATCATCGTCTGATCTATTGAATACTTAAGAGAATCTCCATTGTCATCGATCACGGAGTGAATTTTATCGCCATATTTATCAAGTTCACGCCAGGGTTCGAGATATCGTAATCCTTGCTCGCTCATCACATCCTGGATCGTACTTCCCTCCATCTTATGTTTATCAGATCCAGATGAATGCTCGTTCTCATCCAACTGAAGCCAGAGATAATTTAATGTGGAGGGCGATTGGTTGTAATACGTGATCAATTCTTTTCCATCGAGGCGTTGTGCTTTTTCATCGAGCGAACATTCGATTTCATAGTCGACTCGCTGCTGCCAATAATCAGGGCCGGGACTTCCATCCATATTTCTAAAATTATTTGCTGTCGGTAGTATGGTACCGAGTTGTTCAAATTTATTACCATGATTAGATTGGCCTTGAATACCAATAGTGATACAGAGACATATCACCAGGAAGGATAAATACTTTACCATAAAAATGAATTTTCAGATCATGATCAAAGTTAGCTAATCAACATTGGCAAAACTTTCATTTAGACGATCTGATCTTATTCATGGACAATCATCACAGATTCCCGCTCCGCTATCCAACGCTATTTAAAGTTTCAAAACTTAAAATCAATATAGTTCTTCCCCGTCCATAATGATAACTATCACCAGCAGCATGCAGTTGCGATTTTGAATCATCATCTGATCACTCGATCACCTGATCACCACATCACTCGATAATTGATCACCACATTCCAATATCTTTACTTTGCCAATCTTATTTCAAATATATGATCCGATCCTTAGTGCAAATATTCCTGTTGGCATCCATCCTTTCCTGTCGCCATGATCCAAAAAGTAATTCACCAGTACCTACTTCCATCCCCGAATCGAAAATGAAAAAAACAATCGATTATGATACGACCCAATGGACCGAATTGACATCAGATCTTGGATATGTGATCGATATTAAATACGCAACGACAGATAATTTTGTCAAAGAAGCCATGTATCCATGTGGAAGATTATTTCTTAAACCCGAAGCTGCCCTTGCACTCAACAGGGTAAGAGACAGAGTAAAATCAGAAAGCTGCAGGTTGAAATTATTTGACGGGTACAGACCAAGGCCAGTCCAATACAAATTGTGGGCAAAAGTCCCTAATCCTGATTATGTCACAAATCCTGTCGAAGGATCAATGCACAACCGAGGACTCGCTATAGATCTCACACTGACGGATATGTATGGTATCGAACTTGACATGGGCACGCATTACGATTTCTTTGGTCCGGAAGCCCATCAGGACTATACGAATTTGTCGAACATGATTCTTTCCCGCCGTCAACTCCTAAAATCTGCGATGGAAGCAGAAGGTTTTCAGTCCATCCGTACAGAATGGTGGCATTTCTTCTTCACAAAATCTACATCTCCGTTAGAGGATTGGCAATGGCCGTGTAAATGAGGCTGAGAAACGAAGGCTAAGGCTAAGGCTAAGGAGAGAGGAGGTCTATCAAGATAAAATGCTTTCTACAAATTAGACCGATGATTTTTAATTTACTGGTAATCATTAAGACTTCGCCTCCGCCTTCGCCTCTCCTTAGCCTTCCGCCTTAGCCTTCTCCTCAGCCTCCGCCTTTTTTGTATAATTTTGCGCTTCTTTTTCGTTTAAGGACTCTATATTCCGAACTTTTTAAAGGATATACTCTTAAACAACTAGCCATTAACCGTTAACCTTTTTTCCACATAACCCATTAGCCCTTCTGCCCTTAACCCTTTACCTTCTAAATACCTATGTCTACACAATACGCAACAGATGTCCAGGCTATAGATGCACTGGCCGGAAAATATCAAAGCCTTAAAAAGGAAATTGCCAAGGTAATCGTCGGCCAGGACGAAGTCGTTAAAGGGGTATTAATCTCTCTTTTTAGCAATGGCCACAGCCTTCTGGTAGGTGTTCCGGGATTGGCCAAGACACTTCTTGTCAGTACGATTTCTGAGGTTTTAGATCTCGAATTCAAGCGTATACAGTTTACGCCAGACCTCATGCCCTCCGATATCACAGGGACAGAGATCCTTGATGAAGGCCGTCATTTCAAATTCAGCAGGGGCCCCATTTTTGCAAATATTATCCTCGCTGATGAAATCAACCGTACGCCGCCCAAAACACAGGCAGCTTTATTGGAAGCCATGCAAGAACGCTCAGTAACTGTCAATGGCGAGCGTCACCTTCTGCCATCCCCATTCTTCGTATTGGCCACACAGAATCCTATTGAGCAGGAAGGCACTTATCCTCTTCCTGAGGCTCAATTGGACAGGTTCATGTTTAATATACCATTGGATTACCCATCGTATCAGGAGGAGATACAGGTTGTCAAAACAACCACTTCTGTTCAGGATATTACCCTCAATCACATCTTATCTGCAGGTGAGATTTTACACTTTCAGCAATTGGTTAGGAAAATACCTGTAGCAGACAATGTGTTGGAATATGCCGTCTCTCTGGCCTCAAAGACCAGACCGGGTACAGCTCTTGCTACAGACCAGGTCAATCAGTACATCACCTGGGGTGCAGGCCCACGTGCTTCTCAATATTTAGTTCTGGGTGCAAAATGTCACGCAGCCATTCAGGGCAAATATTCACCGGATATCTCAGATGTGAAAGCAATAGCTAAGTATGTACTTCGTCATCGTATCGTGCGTAACTACAAAGCTGAAGCAGAAGGGATCAATGAAGAGAAGGTGATTGAAGGTTTATTATAAAATATTGATTATCAGTTAGTTGATTGTAAATTTTAAAATTAGAATTTTTATTTGTAGTTTACAGTTTACAGTAAAGTGTAAACTACATTTATGAAAAGAGAAATTCTTAAGCTTTTGGAGAAAAACAGCGAAATGTCTGTTACTGAATTGTCAGACCTTCTCCATGTCTCAAGGCAACTCATCCATAGGATACTAAAGATTCTTCAGGAAGAAGGACTTGTTCAAAAATTGGGAAGTTCCCCAAGGACATTCTATCGTCTGGTTCCAATAGAAAATCAGAGAAAAGAACAACTTATCCAGATTGATGATGAGAAGGCAGATTTTATAAAAGATCATTTTTTATACATCACTGAAAATGGAGAGCGATATGAAGGTCTAGAAGCAATGACCCTGTGGTGCAAAAGACAAAAATTACCGCTTGAAAAGACAATCAATGAATTTATATCAACAAGAAAAAAATACCTGACGTACACAGGTTCAAATGGATTAATTTCTGGCTTAGATAAAATAAGAAATACACAAGGATTTGAAGCTATTGGATTAGATGAATTATATTATCAGGATTTTTACGCTATCGAGCGATTTGGAAAAACGAAATTGGGAAACCTTTTACATTTCGCAAAGCAGGGTCAGAATAGAGCCATGATGAAGGAAATAACAGATACAATCAGACCTTCTCTTTTAAAATTAATAATTGAATTATCCATCGATGCTGTAGGCTTTATTCCTCCTACCATCAAACGCGATGTGCAGATTATGCATGTACTTGTCCAAAATCTAAATCTATCCCTTCCTCATATTGATCTTCTTAAAGTAAGGGGCCAAATCGTGGTTCCACAAAAGGCCTTGAATAAATTGGAGGACAGAATTAATAATGCCAGGTCAAGTATTATAGTTTCTGAAAAACGAACATTTAATACGGTCCTTTTAATTGATGACGCGGTGGGTTCCGGCGCAACAATTAATGAAACTGCTATTAAGTTGAAATTCAAAAAAATATGTAAGCGGGTTATTGGTTTTGCTATTACGGGTAGTTTCAAAGGTTTTGATGTTATTCAGGAAGCTTAAAGTATAATATTGTTAAATATAAAATGATGATCAGATTTGTTCAGATGTCAGGGCGATTAATTTTTTTTTCGCGATCTTCACAATACAAATTGATTTGATCGTGAAAAAAATCTTCAAAAAATCGCTACTCTGGTTAGGCTTCCTGATTCTTGCACTCATTTTATTCTCTCTTCTTCTTCCTAAAGAAGTTACAGTGAGCAGAAGCATCACTGTGAGTGCCCCTATCGATCGCGTCTTCGACCAGGTCAATGACCTCCGCAACTGGGAAAAATGGTCTCCATGGAAACGAATGGATCCGATGATGGAAATGACCTTCAGCAACCCTCCTGTAGGACAAGGCGCATTTTATAAGTGGGTAGCCAAAGACAAACATCTTGGCACCGGCACTTGCACCCTTGCCAGCGTGACCAACAACGAAGAGATCGTCACCGCTCTGCATTCTGATGACTGGGGTGACAGCAGTGCTTCATTCCATTTCGGACATAAAGGAAATGATATCGAGGTCACCTGGACGATGACGAATAAGATTGGTAATATGCCATGGAGCAAATACTTCAGCCTTGCTATGAAAAGCATGCTTAAAAAACAATTCGACCAGGGCTTACAGGGGATAAAGTTTTACGCAGAAAAATCGTAAATTAAAAAGTCCCCTTCAGGGGATTTAGGGGCAAAAGGGTTTGCTCGGAATAAAATTTTATGCAGAGAAGTCGTGATAGTGAGTAGTGAATAAGCTGAACTCATCCTTTGTTCGTCAATCGTCAGATGTGAGTAAGGAGTTATTGGTTGTAGAGACTGCGATTTACGGTTCGTGAGTTGCGGTTCGTGAGTTGTTGCACAAGGCTGAGTTAAGCAGGTCGAACCATCGCGTCTCTGCTAAAACCAATCCAAAGTCCCAAATCAAAAATCCTTTGCGTCTAGAGTCCTGCATCCTATGATCCGGCATCAATCTGCAATCTGCAATCAAAAATCGAAAATTGAAAATTGAATTAGTTTTTTTCCCTACATTTCAACTATTAATTAACCAACAAAACAAATCAACTATGCCTCCAACCAATTGGCTCGCAATTCTGATTGCGGCACTTATCCCGATGATCGTAGGATTTATTTATTACCACAAAAAAGTATTCGGCAATGCTTGGATGAATTCCCTGGGACTAAAAGAAGAAGACCTAAGAAAGGGAAACATGCCTGTCATATTTGGAGTGTCCCTCCTTATGTCTTTTTTCCTGTCTATGTTTCTTCTGATTAATGTGGATGGTCCGGGACAAGAAGGCCAATATGACTCATTCAAACACGGTGCAGCTCATGGTGTATTGCTTTCCCTTCTTGTGGCCATGCCTGTCTTAGTGACCAATGGTCTGTTCGAAAGAAAAAATTTCAAAAACCTGGCCATCAATATCCTTTATTGGGTGATTACACTTGCACTCATGGGTGGAACAATCGATGCCATGAATCATTGGCCAGCCGATATGCCAGCGATGTAATCAGTTTTTGATGAAAAGAGTGTAAGCTAGAATTGCTTATAAGTTTATGGGCTTATAAGCTTATATGATTATGGGCTTATAAGTTTATAAAATTATAAGCTTATAAGCCTATAAACCCATAAGCATTTCTTGTCAGCCTATAGCATCCCCGGTTTACTCTTCGAAAATTTAGTACCATTGAATTCCATCTTTGAACGGAGAGCCTTCCGCTCATCCTCCGGCAACGTATTAAATTCTTTGCATTTGACAGAACAACATCCAGCATAGTCCTTTGCACATTCGGGGCATTGAATGAAAAGGAGATGACATGCATTATTTGCGCAATTGGTATGCGTATCACATGGAGCTCCACAGAGATGACAGGTAGCCACTACATCATCTGAGATCCGTTCACCCAACCGTTCATCAAAGACAAAATTCTTACCGATAAATTTATTGCGGAGACCTTTTTGTTCGACCTGTCTTGCATATTCAATGATGCCGCCATCAAGCTGATAGACATTTGTGAATCCACTGAACTTCAGATAAGCAGATGCTTTCTCACATCGTATACCACCGGTACAATACATGATGATATTTTTGTCCTTCGCTGTTCCCAACATTTCAGCCACCATCGGTAGTCCTTCACGGAATGTTTCCATAGGAGGAAGTATAGCTTTTTCAAAATAACCTACCTCACTCTCATAATGATTTCGCATATCGACAACGATGGTCTCAGGATCTTCAGTCAGCTGATTGAATGAAGATGCATCCAGGTGAACACCACTATTCGTAACATCAAAACCAGGATCTGTCAAACCATCCGCGACAATCTTCTCCCGAACCTTGATCGCCAGGGTAAAAAAAGATTTCCCATTGTCTTCCACAGCAATGTTGAGGCGAATATTATTCAGAAATGGAATAGTATTTAAGTAAGTTCTCAATTCATCCAATCGCCCGGTAGGAACAGAAAGCTGAGCATTGACTCCTTCATGAGCTATGTAGATCCGGCCAAAGACATCAAGATCCTGAAGAGCCTTATAAAATGAATCCCTGAAAGTATCAGGATCCGGGATATGTGCATAAGCATAGAATGAAAGCGTCGTTCGCCTTATCTCTTCCTTTTGAATCCGGGCCCTTAATTCATCCCGGTTGACCTTATTATGTAATGTCTTACCCCTCATCTGACTGCAAAGATAAAGATTGGTTAAAACAGTATCTCCCCGGGCATCATGAGTGAACTTACTAGCCCAATTTGTCCTTTCGCCAGATTTGGAGTTTTTACCTAAAACCTCTTTTCTCCTCCTCCGGGAAAGCCCTGAATTCTAAAATAACAGTCGTTAAAGCGATAAAATGCTATTTATTTTCTTAGTAAAAAGCTATTAACCAAATTATGTAATATATTAATTATCAGCTAGTTGAATTAAATTTCAGTAGGGGTCAGAACTTATTTACATCGAAAACGATTATAAGAGGTCAAAAACCAGTCTTATTATCAATCAGATAGCTGGTATTATATCCTTTCATGTAAATTTGCGGCGCTTTTTAGATCGTATTCAGGCCCCATTAGCTCCTGTTCTGTCTGAAAATCCACTTAATTTAAAATCGGGTCGTTATGCCCACTCAGAAAAACACCAAGTCATCTAAGGCAACAGCCACAAAAGGTAAACCCTCAAAGGCCGCTGCTGTGAAAAAACCTACTCCAAAGGCGCCTGCCAAAGGAAAGAAACCTGTCAAACCAGTGGTTGCATCAAAAGCTAAAGCGCCAGCTAAGACAGTGATAGCTTCCAAAGCAAAGAAGGCAACTCCTGCAGCAAAAAAACCTGTGTCTAAGCCTGCTCAAAAACCTATCGCTAAAAAGGCGGCGCCCGTTAAAGCAAGCCAGGTAAAATCAAAGACTACAAAACCCTTACCAAAAGCTCACGTAAAATCAGTTGCACCGAAAACAGCCACCAAACCTGTCGTGACTGCCAGGACCAAAGTTCTTACTTCAGTTAAACCTGCAGCTCCAAAAGCTGCAGCTACCGTGACTATTCCAAAAGTATCAAGCCCAGTAATGAAGCCAACTCCAATAGCCAAACCTGTTGTAGCTGTCAAACTACCTGTAAAGGTCACTCCTAAGCCAGTGGTTCATGAAGCGCCAAAAGTGATAACTAAAAGTGTCCCGGTTCATCCAATAGTAAATGAGCATAAGCCAATAGTGAGTCCGGATAAGCCAGTAGTAAGTGCTGTAAAACCGGAAGCTAAAAACACCGGTTCCAAAAGTTCTGATTTGGTGAAGCCATCTGTTAGTTCTAAACCATTGGAAGAAAAACCAAAAGAACAAGCTCAGCCACCAAAAGAATTTCAACGTAAATCATTAAAACAGAGCACAGCTCATGCTGTGAAATCACACGAAACGATGTCCGATAAAAAAGAGAACAAGACGATGGGGGTTGCCTTTCCTGATGAACCTCAAAAATCAAGATATAATGACAAGGAACTGGAGGAGTTCGATCAGCTCATCGATCAGAAACTGATCGTCGCAAGAGAACAGCTTGAATTCTATCTCAAACAGTTGGAAGACATGGCTGAGAATCCTGACAACAAGATTAAAGGCCTGGATGATGGACTCAGTACACTGGAAAGTGAAAGAGTCAGTTCGATGGCTTCCCGTCAGCAAAAATTAATCCAGCATCTTGAAAATGCTAAAATCCGGATTAAAAATAAAGTATATGGAATCTGCAGAGAGACCGGTAAGCTGATTTCAAAAGAGAGGCTTCGTGCAGTTCCGCATGCTACCTTATCCATTGAAGCGAAACAAGCTCAGAATTAAAAATTAAATAGCGTTCCATTTCATTCCGGTTTTCTGCATAGAACTCCTGAGTAGATCGTTTTATTCACTGACGTAAGTAAAACAACATAAGAGCCCTTTATTGCATGAAAATTTCAACTCGCTCCGGAATAGTTATTGGCGTTGTTTTCCTCGTCTTATTTATTGATCAATGTATTAAGATATGGGTCAAGACCCATATGGAATATGGAGAAGAGTTTGGCATATTAGGATTGTCATGGGCCCGGATACACTTTGTCGAGAATGAAGGCATGGCATTCGGACTTTCGCTGGGAGGCAATTTAGGAAAGCTTGCATTAAGTGTTTTCCGTTTAATCGCTGTTGGCTTCCTTATGTATATCATACATAACCTGATCAAGGTCAAAGAAACATTTGGTGTGATCTTGTCCTTTTCACTGATACTTGCCGGAGCACTTGGTAATATTCTGGATAGTGCAGTTTATGGGCTTATCTTTTCAAATACACCTTATCATGGTGGCTTAGCTACCATGTTTCCGGAAGGCGGAGGTTATGCTCCTTTTCTTTTTGGCAAGGTGGTCGACATGTTGTATTTCCCGATGATTGACACTACATTTCCTTCTTCATTTCCGATATGGGGTGGAGAACGGTTTCAGTTTTTCAGACCTGTCTTCAATATCTCAGATGCTTCTATTTCTACAGGAGTGATTTCTTTACTTCTTTTTCATCGGCGTATATTCAAATCTAAACCATCCACAGATCTTCACAAAGAAAATACGATGGTCGAAAATGATATGACGCCCGGGTCTTCTGTGGAAGATGTGAAATGAGAAATCTTTCACGGACTGAATTCTAACATTCAAAGTGATTTGATCATGTATTAAATTTTGACAAAGTCAAAATTGAACATGAAGTAGATGACCAAGATCATTCGTGCGGAATGAATTTGGCCTGATGAGTCGAGGACATGAAGCTCAGGAAAAAGCTCTTATGATATACTGCGGGAAAAAAAATTTGGGATGGGAAATATTGGTAATCGTTTCAGCTGATAGATCCTTCTATTTACCCATGAATCGGTTGATGGCTTTCACAGCATTGCTTACCCTTGGATAGTCTATGGTGTAATGCATATACTTTCCATCCTTATCAGCCACCAGTACGCCGGCATTCTTCAGTATTCGAAGATGCTGCGAAGCAATGGATTGCTCGATCTTTAGGGTGTTGTAAATTTGATTCACCTGGATATTTTTGTTTTGATCCAAAAATTCCAGAATCTTCAGTCGGAGGGGGTGAGCAAGAGCTCGCATAAGTTCTGTAGACACCTGTAGCTTCTCCTGCTGAAAGGTGACCTTAGTCCTTTTCATACATATCCTTATTTTGAGTTAAACCTTGAGAGCAAATTTGCGCATAAGAT
>JBATMM010000130.1:0-8287 GCA_049289835.1 Saprospiraceae bacterium
ACGGACAACTTTCTTCTTCTTTTTTTATTTACGTTTCCTTCTTTCTTGCGAATCGGACTATGGTCTATTGACTATGGCCTATCGTCTATTTGCTCTTCACTTCAATCACTGCCGCCAGCACTTCAATAGCCCTGAAATAACTTGTATGATTATTGATGACCAGATGTGCCTGATTCTTAAAAGGCTCGATGTGGGCTTTGTATGAAGGCAATACATGAAACTCATATCGATGTAGTACATCTTCAAGTGGATAATTGCGTTCGCCTGCATCACGAATGATGCGACGTTTTAATTTGATCACATCTTCTGCATCAATGAATAATTTCAGATCAAGAAGTTCGTTTATTTCCGGGAAATAAAAAACGAATAAGCCTTCGACGATAATGATTGGTGCAGGTTTGAATAATAGGAAAACAGGTTCCTTGTTTGGATTATTGAAAACATATTGTTCCTTCCGGACTTCTACACCTTTGATCAGTTTCTTTATATCATTTGTAAATGACCGGTCATCAATAGCTTCAGGAAGATCAAAATTCTGATATCCGGCATCATCCCAGACCTGCATTTCACGTGGATGATAATATTCATCCTGGGAAATAATACACAGCGTTTCTTCGGAAAACAATTCCCTGAGCTCATGGATGATTCTCGTCTTTCCTGAACCACTGCCGCCGGTGATGCCTATGATGTATGGTTTGTGTGTCATTGCAGGTGTGAAAGTAGTTTTTTTGCCCCTAAATCCCCTATGAATCATTTTGCCCCTAAATCCCCTAAAGGGGACTTAAATTCTCACCCTACCAGATATATTCATTTATCAGTAGATGTCATTTTGAGTATCCATGTCTGAGAAATAATAGCAAGTGCCCTTTAGGGGATTTAGGGGCAAACGTAGGCTAATGTTTAATCGCATCCAGTTGCGCCGGATCATGCTTATACTTAAATACAAACTGAAATACAATACCAAGCACTAGTGCATATGCAGCAAAGGTGAACCAGATGCTTGGCCATTGCTTCACTCCATCGATAGTGAAATGATCGACGACCCAACCGCTGAGCATGCCGCCAAAAAATGCACCAAGGCCATTGGTCATCAGCATGAATAATCCCTGCGCACTGGCTCTGATCTTGATATCCGCTTCCTTTTCTACAAACAATGAACCTGATATATTGAAAAAATCAAAGGCCATCCCATAAATGATCATAGACAGTAAAAGGAATATAAATCCACCGCCAGGATTCCCAATGCCGAATAATCCAAAACGGAAAACCCAGGCAAAGATGCTCATAAGCATGACCTGCTTTATTCCAAACCGGCGAAGGAAAAAGGGAATCGTAAGAATAAATAATGTCTCGGATATCTGTGATACGGAAATCAGAATATTAGGATGGGTGACAGCAAATAAATTTTTAAATGCCTCATTACTTCCAAAATCATCAAGAAATGGTTTGCCGAACGCATTTGTGATTTGCAATGCAGCTCCGAGTAACATGGAGAAAATGAAAAAGATCGCCATCTTTCTTTGTTTGAATAATACAAGCGCATCAAGACCCAGAGAAGACACCCATGATGCATCTTTACTTTTCCCGGCGGGCTTGCAGGCCGGCATGGTGATACAATAAATACCCATGATCACCGAAGCAATACCACTGACAATAAATTGCATAGGGGTCTGTGTCCATCCTGTAATATCCACTAACCACATTGCACAGATAAATCCCACTGTGCCCCATACTCTGATCGGTGGAAAATCTTTGATAATGCTAAATCCCTTGTTCTCCAGTATGATATACGAAACAGTATTATTGAGTGCAATCGTGGGCATAAAAACAAGCGCGTTGAAAAACATAACCCAGTACATCATTGTAGGATCACCCACTGTAGAAGCCCAAAATAATAAGACAGCTCCGATGATATGACAGGCACCCAAAACTCTTTCTGCATTGACCCATCTGTCTGCAACAATACCTAATAAAGCGGGCATAAATAAGGATGCAATCCCCATCGTCCCATAGGTTGCTCCTATCTGGGAGCCCGTCGCGTGCAACACCGTAAACATATACCCTCCAAGGGAAATCAACCAGGAGCCCCAGATAAAAAACTCCAGGAAATTCATGATGATGAGGCGGTATTTAATACTCACGGCGGAGAGATTTAGGGTGAATGGAAATTTAATCAGGATGGAAGATAGTGATTTCCATTTTGCGTAAGATTGTCTTTTTTTCGCAAATCTGAAATTTGCTGACACGAAAGCTTAGGCACAGCCTAAGCTTAACGTTTTTGCTATTTGATGCAAACTTCGTTTGCATCAAATATTTTCAATTTTTTTAAAAAATAAAATGATATTGTTAAGAGCAAATTTCGTTTGCATCAAATATTTTTTATTTTAAAAAAAATGATATTGTTAAGCGTAGGTTGTACCTACGCTTTCGCGTCTGCAAATTTCTGATTTGCGGAAGGAAAGCTACTAAGCCGAAACGACCTACCTATGACTCAACGCTATCGTCATGTCCTGTGCTTCCAGCAATTTAGCATCACCGGCCGCATTGAATAAATTGACAGATAGGTTCAATGTCGTTTTGTAGGCAGGCTGATTAGCCGGGGATAAACCGAAGAAGTCAACATTTCCAATATTCAGAAAAGAAGTGCCAGGTTGAATTCCTGATGTGCTACTCCACTCTATTCCGTTTTCATCCGTGTAGATAATCTCTACTTTGTCTTTAAGATATAATGGTGAAAAATCAGGAACAGGGGTACTGACTAATGATATCGGAAAATAACATGCATCAATGATTGAATCCTGTACACGGACCGTTTGATGCAATTCAGAACGATTGCCCAATGCATCGGTCAATAATACATTTACAAAAAATTCTGCTTTACTATCTTCATGATGAAGAAGAATGCTTGACGCACTTGTCTCATCGAACCATTGCACCTGAAATGGCGGAGTACCACTTTCAGGTTTTATTGTCAAACTTACAGTAGTCGAATCTTCATATTTAGCCTGAATAGACGCCAGACATGGAATCAGTGTAGAAGGATTAAAATAAATACACTGATTGTATTGACAACCGGTATAGGCAAGCGATTGAAAACAAACATTTAAAAATTGTCCATACCCGACCACATCCTGAAACTGTTCATTGAGGGTTGTAACTGAACCATTGAGATTTTCCCAATGACTGTAACCACTCATGAATAAACCGGATTGTGTATTGAGCGTAATTTCAAAACTATCCCTTTCCTTGTGCGAAAGCACAAAATCTTTTGAACCACTTTTTATTGTTTGCAAAAAATCGGCTTCAGCATTTGATGACGATGGATGCGAGCCATAAAATCTGAACTCCCACGAAGGTTTACATTGTTGTGTGCAACCATCCTTGCTGAATACGGATGTATAAACTATTGAAGAATCTTCGTCAGTTACAATAGGTTGTACTGTCCAGCCACCATTGCCCGCATCTAAATTTAAGGCCTGCCCATCGAAAGAGCCTGACAGTCCAAAAACCGGATTATCTATAAATCCTGTAGGTATATCCTGAGGATCTTTCACGCAGCCCACCCAAAAAAGAGAAGCTAATAAAGCGAGTTGAATTATTCTTTTAGCGTTTCCCATAAAAAATATAATTGACTGTGAATGATGGGGTGATTGAAGAAAATTTTCCTTGCCATGAATATCCTTCAGCAGTCAATACCGGGTCTTGTTTATCAATTGACGTAAAGTAATATTTCATACCTGCCCTGACAATGATCCGTGGATTGATTCTGTAACCATACAAAACTTCACCGCTGAAAAGTAATCGTTGCATGCCATCAGTGCTCAACCATGCATAATGCGATGACTCAGGCACTGAAGCAAATTGATCGACTGTCCTGATGACAATGGTGCCCTGGGCACCATACAGGTATTGCATGCCGCCATAGATCGAAAATATATTTCTCCTCACTTCGTATTGAAGCCCAAGTTTTGAATATATAAAATGAAGCTTGTCAGGCTGAAGTGTATTGAAATTGCTACGTATTCCAAATCCCTGCTGTGTCACAGTGGATGTTCGTTCGAAATTGAAACCTCCGTTTTGCAGAAGATATCCGGCAGATAAAAGAATGCTTGTCTTTGCACCTGTTTTATAGCCTACACCACCACCCACATTAAAATTCCAGCCTGCGGAATATTCATTTTTTACTCCCGGGATATACCCTGCACCTGCTTCAGCAAATAAATTGAAGGAATGAAAATACGCAGTGGAAGGTTTGATACCGAAAGCAAGAGAAGAATATTCTGTGACTTCTGAAAAGAAAATAGATTCCAAAGGCACGGGATCATAGGTATAATGATGTTCGGGAGCGTCAGCCGGCATAAACTCCACATCATCTGGTATCACAGTGATGCCGACAGTTTTAGAAACAACCGAAGGTGATGTATTTGGAATGATGATCACTTCATTATTGGCTACATTAGGTGCAGTAGCAAATACATTTTCTTTATTGGGAACCTTTGGATTTTGCGTTATATCCGTTGATGTATTATTCTTTTTATCTGTTTTTGTATTTTGATTTTTATCAGATGTACTGCTTTTATGATTTAAAGATTTCTTTATTGCATTTTTGGAATGAGCATAATTATGATCAAGAGAAAGCTTTCTATCAGAGATATTACTTTGAATAATTTTCTTTGATGATTTCGATGTTCCGGTTGTATTTGACTCTTCAGTTTTTGGTTCAGACGATTTAATATTGTCCATATCCACATTTGCTTTTGGCACTTGCGCAAAATCACCCCTGTTCTTTTCAGTTGCAACAGGAGTTGGCAATACAGGTGCTTGTATTTTATTTTCCTTATTCAAATAAAATAGCCCACCTCCGATAGCAACGGCGATAGCAAGGCCACCAAACCACCAGAAGAATCCTTTCTTTCGGCGCTTTATATCCAGGAGACTGATCATTTCATTCCTGTGCTGATCATCGACAGGGAAATGTTGCTCTTCCCATTTTTTCCGTAATTGATCATCGAAACTATTGTTCATTTCAATGCTGTTTTATATTCTTTTGATAAACTTTCTTTCAATTTCTTGCGTGCTTCATGCACGTGCCATTTTGATGTTCCTTCAGAAATATTCAACATCGTGCTTATTTCTTTGTGTGTATATCCATCGATCGCGAAAAGATTAAAAACCTGTCTGTCAATCGGTGACAGCTGTTGGATCATTCCCATCACTCGATCGATGTCTATTTCTCCGGACCAATGACCGGAATCACCGTTAGGCCACAATGGTTCCTGAACGATTTGTCCCTGGTAAACATGTACCTGGTAATGTTTTTGTTGCGAGCGAAATTCATCGATGATACTTCTCAAGGTGATCTTTGAAACCCATGCCTTGAAGGAACCGGCATGATCAAAATCCTTAAGGTGTAACAGAACTTTTAAAAAAGCCAGATTGAGACGAGCGCCTGCTTCCTGTCGGTCTTTGCAATACCGGATGCAGATAGACATCATATAACTATAGCATTGATCGTATAGATGGATCTGGGCTTTTTTGTCCCCCTGAATACATTGCCTGATTAGTCGTTCTTCTATCTTCATTTCGTGAGTGTAGAAAAGGCTACTAACAAGTCATTCCCTCTAAATGACAAGTTAGCAGCCCTTTTCTCAAAAAGAGATCTAAAAGATCCTCTCTGTTATTCCAGTTTTAAAAACCGGCTGTAGTAGTTTTGATTTTCACCCTTGAGGTTTATGTGAAATAACCCGGATGAAAGTTGTCCTACTTCAACAGGGAGGATACCATTGGAACTCCTTACGCTGCCTCTGTATACTACCCGTCCCTGCATATCTACAATCTGTACATCATATGTCGCATGGAGGACAGGCATTTTAATATTTATTTCATTCTTTGCAGGATTAGGATACAATTGCAATTCCTGTGCAACAGGCTGATCAACTGCAGTAGTGCCCTGGTTGACAATCAATGTCACCTGAAGTCTTTCAGGATCTTCTTGTGTTATTGTCACCCAGACATCCGGTGAATGAATCCCCGGAATATCATAACTGATCCTGTATGTTCCAAAAGAAAGATTTGGGAACTTGAAACTTCCATCTGCAACACTGATCGTAAAGTCTAATGGCTCACCTGCTTCATTCTTCAGGATGACCTCAACATTAGGAAGGCCTACAATTTCACGAGGTTCATTGCCTTCGCTGGCGACGATATGATGTGGATCCAGAACTCCACCTCCGATCACACCACCTCCCGGAGTACCAGTGGTATGTTTCATCGAAATATCTGTTGTATAGGGCAGCCAATTCGGGATGATTGATGGATCTGCATCTTCCCATGTAGTGCTACTCAGGTGATATGTAGGAATATATTGTGCAAATCCTACCGTACCCGGAATAAGTGCTGATTTTACTAAATAAGCACCATTGGCCAAATTACTGAAACTATAATAGCCGTAATCACCAGTGCGGGTTGAGTCTAACAATTGAAATGGTTCGCCGTTAGAATTCATACTGAATAAAAACACATTTGCTGCAAGGTGTGACAGGCTATCAGCAAATACAAATCCACTGATGATATTTACACCACCATTGATCGTATCATATGAACATGCGCTTGACACACATCCTACTGCATCGGTGACGGTGACACATACATTCGGATCACCAAAATCAATGATCTGACTTTCCTCTGTTGCACCATTAGACCACTGATACATAAATGGAGGTACACCCCAGGCATTGGCAGTATATAATACTCCACCAGGATTTGGTTCAGTAGAAATATATACACCACAAGAATCAACATTATTGAAATAAACATCAATACATGCTGTAGATGAACATCCATTGAATGAGTTAAATATCACACAATATGTTCCTTCCTGGATGACCGTAAGGATATTTCCCGGCTGACCATTTGACCAAATGAATGTACCCTGATTAATAGCGCCTCCATACCAAGATTGAGCTGTCAGCACTGCACCACCATTGAAATAACTGACATCAATATACACCTGGCATGGATTAAAGAATGTATCTACACAAGCTGAAGAAACACAACCAAATGTATTCGTAGCTGTAACACATACATATTCATTCGGTGTAGCTATAGGTGTTATGTCATTTGTATCACCATTCGTCCAGAGATATGAAAATGTGCCATAACCCCATGAATAAGCCTGTGCATACCATTGATTAGTACCCGGATCCTGGAATTGAGTGACCCATGTAGCACATGCGTATTGCAGACTGTCAAAATCAACATACACACATGCTTCGGTAACACATGCAGAACTCAGGGTAGCTGTCACACAATATTCACCATTGGCATGAACCGTGATCGTGGCTGTAGAATCGCCATTTGACCAGGCATACGTTGCTGTATTTGATCCCCATCCGAAAATCGGATCAGAAAAAACTGTCAACACTGCAGTCACTGTATCCACGTATTGAACATCAACCCATGCATAACATGATTGACTATTGTCGAAACATGCGGAAGCAGTACATCCACTTGCATTCGTAGCCGTAACACAATATTGGAAAGTCGGATCCTGTGGATATATTATGTCAAGGGTATCCCCTGTATTCCATAGAAAAGTAGCGTATTCATTGAAAATACCTGTGAAAGCCTGTAAAGCCACGGTATTTGAATCCACATAGACCTCGGATATATATACATAACATGAATCATTGAAAACACCATATTTGTAGCATGCTGCCGCACTACATCCCGTGGTGTCTACTGCTGTCACGCAATATGTTCCGGGAGCATTTGGATAAATGGTAGCACCGACTTCACCTGTGCTCCAATAAAAAGTTATTGGCTCAACGCCGGAACCAATGGCAGTTAATCCTCCAATCGCAGGATCTTCAAAAATACCAACGGTACAAACATTGGGATCATCAAGTATAACACATGTTGAGAAAACACAAGCTGTAGCATCTGTCATTGTGACACAATATGTTCCTGGTGAAACACCGTTGATGCTCCAGCTGGTCTCACCCGTACTCCATAAATATGTAAAAGGTGCCGTTCCGAAATCAAACGCCTGCAGGTAATATGTGCCATCGCTGTTGATCGCTGTGGAAATGTATCCAAAACAACTTGGGAATGTATCCAGTACAAAATAAAAACTATCGATACCCGTGCAACCCCATGGGAAGGCTACTTCAACTGTATACACTCCTGAAGCCTGAGGGTATATGGTTTGCGTGGTTGCACCAGTGTTCCATAGATAGCTCACATTTGCATTGATAAATGTATAAGCGGTAAGGCTATTCAATGCACC
>JBATMM010000131.1:0-1927 GCA_049289835.1 Saprospiraceae bacterium
ATAATCACCATCGGTTTGTCCGCGCACAGTTTGATGACAATCCTACAATTCTTTACGATCAGAATCTATGGAACCATCATGGCTATTACGGGCAAATGGATGGCCATCACCTCATCGCTTTCTGGGCTATGTATAATCAACATATCATAGAACTGATCAAACGAATTCCAAAAGAAGGGTTAGAAAGAGGCTGCCGGATGCGGGATGGAGAAGTATACACTCTTTCCTGGCTTTTCGATGATTATGTGCGGCATCTGGAGCATCATCTGAGGCAGATATTAGAGAGTAAGACGGTAAGACAGTAAGACAGTAAGACAGTAAGACAGTAAGAAAAACTGCATATACTAACTCAATATTGGGCTTTGAAATATAAAACGATGGGATATATAACCACCTGACATTGAATATTTAATACATATGAAATAGCTTCTTGCCTTTGCCTCAGCCTTCGCCTTCGCCTGTCATTAACACCCTAATCTATTGATTCACTGTTTATTCCGATTATTCCCGTATATTTGCAGTCTTGTATGTTATAGCTTCTCAGTTAATGATGAGTATATCCAGCTCCAATTTCGTGGCAGCTTAACGTAAGGCAGGTAAAGTATCAATCCTCAATTTGATAGCCTTACCACATTTTTTAAATCAAAATTATAACTAGTGTCGTTTAACAACCTAAAGCTCATTGAGCCTGTGCTCAAAGCATTAATCCATGAAGGGTACACCATACCCACACCTATTCAGCAGCAATCCATTCCGGCCATCCTCGAAGGCAGAGACCTCAGAGGCTGCGCACAGACCGGTACCGGAAAAACAGCTGCCTTTGCTATTCCTTTACTTCAACTTTTAGATCAGGACCCACATTCTGATGCACAGGGTCGTCGCCCAATCAGGGCATTAATCCTGACCCCTACAAGAGAACTAGCGATCCAGATCGAAGAAAGCTTCAAAGCTTATGGCCGATTCCTCAACCTTCGCCACCTGGTGGTCTTCGGAGGGGTATCACAAGTAAGTTCTGTCAACAACCTTCGTCGTGGCGTCGATATTCTCGTCGCTACACCAGGACGTCTACTCGACCTCATGCATCAGGGACATGTCTCCCTGCGTGATGTCAAATTCTTCGTGCTTGATGAAGCCGACAGAATGCTCGACATGGGTTTTGTCCATGATGTCAAAAGAATCATTGCCAAACTTCCACACGAAAGACAGACTTTATTTTTCTCTGCCACAATGCCACATGAAATCAATCAACTGGCAAAAAGCATTTTGAGAAATCCTGTCACAGTCGAAGTATCACCTGTATCTTCTACCGCTGATACAATTCAACAAACTGTCTATTTCACAGAGAAGCCAAATAAGACTAATCTGCTCAGACATTTGCTCAACGGTCCTGAAATTAAAACAGCCCTTGTCTTTACTCGCACAAAACATGGCGCGGATAAGTTGACAAAAGACCTGAACAGAGCCGGTATCAAAACCGAAGCTATTCATGGTAACAAATCACAGAATGCACGCCAGGCCGCATTGAAAAATTTCAAAAATCAACACACACGTGTTCTTGTCGCTACAGATATTGCAGCACGGGGTATTGATATTGACGACCTGAGTCATGTGGTCAATTTCGAATTGCCTCATGTACCTGAAACTTATGTACACCGTATCGGTCGTACCGGTAGAGCAGGAGCAAATGGAAGAGCGATCTCATTTTGCGATTTTGAAGAAAAACCATTGTTGAAGGATATTCAAAAGCTGATCGGGAAAAGTATCCCGGTCGAAACAGAACATCCCTATGCGATGGCTGCCAGTCAAAGTGATCTCGAACCAAAACAACAAACACCGATGCAAAAAAGAGCATCAAGTGGCGGTTACAGAAGCAGACTGATACGTCCGGCTTCTTCAAGGATGAGATAATATCCTCACAGATATAGCA
>JBATMM010000132.1:0-4678 GCA_049289835.1 Saprospiraceae bacterium
TTCCAGATTCCATCACCCAGTTTGTCAAAAAAATAGGCACCCGTCCCATCATATTGCACTAATGGAGAATTGCCATAGCCTGCAATTAGCTCAAGTTTTTCAGGAGCATTGGGTTTCGAAGTTGTATTATTTGTGTAAATAAATTTTTCATCCGTCACCATCTCCGCCAGGTTGTTTTCATAACTAATGTGAAATGGCCCAAATGAAGTATTGTCAGGATACACACCATAATCTTTATACAACGGAATCGTCCGGAATATCTCCCCGCAGATCATCAGGCTCAATGCTTTTTGCGGCGCATAAAACAGATTCATGAAATGTGTATTGTACTCCGTGTTGTATGGTGCAGTATATGTTGGGTCCCATGCAAAGTGTGTAGCCATCTGCATACCAGTCGTACGAAAACTTCTCGCCATCGCAGGATACATATAGGATGTAGCCATGTCAGCAGCATCAAATTCATAAACAAAACGGGCAGCATGATTTTTTTTCAACACATCGTCAAAAGGTATTTCATACTTATCCACAGTAGGCAACATATTTCCACCCAGTTCTTTTTGAAAACCTAATCCTGTCGGATACCATTGAAATGTACCACCGTCAATACCGGCATCAAAATAATCCTGGGCATAATTGATACCATGACTTACATTATATAAAATCGGTTTTGTGCATCCGGTAGATTGAATCGCATCCTTCATCTTCCGGACAAATGCGGTGACAGCATCAGCAGGCCCTCTGTGATGTGGTTCATTACAAATTTCAAATGCGAGAATCTGAGGATCATTTTTATAGGCAATGCCTGTATAACGGTTGACGTGATTGACAAACTGGAATAAATATTTCTCCTGAGCCTTAATTGCATCCGGATTCGTCAGACAATTGCCTTTTCCATACTTCGTTGAAAACCCGGGAGTAGGTTCATCTTTTTCCGGCCATCCATTACCCCAGTAAGCGATAGGTGTGATGACGGCATTGATTCCTTTTTCTTTTAATTTCCAAAGGAGATAATCAAACAACTCCAGATGTTCATTTTCCAAAAGATTTCCAAGTGTATCACTTATCTCACAATCCCACACATGGACTCGAAACAAATCAAAACCAAGTCTTGCAAACTGATATACATCCTGATCAATAGCACCTTTCAAATCAACGCCCATTCTCTTTGCAGCACGATATCCGTAAGCGAAAGGAACAGTATAATTTTCACCAAACCCAGTCACCTCACTACTGTCCCGTGACCAATGCATGATGCCGTCATCAGTGATAAATATCTGGTCAGGATGTTGACCATTTACTATGTCTGGGTATAGTAAACCTAAAATTAAAATTGCAGTAAAGAAGATTTTCATTTTAATGCGCATCAAATATAAAGATAGGGTGGATACCGGATAAAATGGATGCAGGATACCGGACTCATGATGCATTGTTATAAAATTTTAAATTCGATCATTGAAAATCAATCCTAATGAATCATATTTTTTCTTAAAAGATTTGTTTCCTTTTATTAAAACGTTTAGCAAAAACAGCTCCCCCTTGGTTACTGAGCTGTCGCACTTGGTTGAGCTTAGCAGGTCGAAGTATCAGGGGGTCGGGGGGTAAAATGAGGCTACTCCTTCACCACCTTCCCCACATAATATCCATCCTGAGTCAGAACATTTATCACATACATGCCACCTGACAAACCTGATGGCAACAACAATTTAAAACCATCATCCGAAAGAGAGTAGTGTATATCAAGCTGTTTACCTGTCAAGTCTGAAAGTGTAATCATTTCAATTTTACTTTCTTGTGGAATACTTCCATAAATGGATTCATCCAGATCAGAGACAAGACTGGGATAGATTTCAATTTTTTGTACATCAAGATTGCGAACGCCTGTTATAAAACCACCCGGAGGCATTATCCTTTTGGATGTATAGAGGCGATATTCTCCCGGGCCAAACGTAATCCGCTTTTCGGTATCAGTGACGACGATACTATCGCCCGTGAAGTATTCATACCAGGTGCCGGTATACTGAAATTTCGGAATGACATCTGAATTGATCACTCTGAAATTGGCTAACACGGTTGCATCCATGTCAGGATGATTAAGATGGATCACTTTGACAAAAAAGTTTGCATCATTAAATAAGAAATTATTGGTGGAGAAAGTAGGATAGTTTTCTTTCAGGTAGGTCATTGAGGCGATGACATCGTGCAATCTCTTTCGGCCAGGTACTTGCAGATAATCCCATCGTATAGGTTTGGGGTCAAGCCTGCAATCATTCGAGATCGTACCATTGACACATCTGTTGATCGGGAAGTCATAGCCAAGTTCACCAAATTCCCAAATCATTTTTGGGCCGGGCACTGAGTAGAAAATCGTATTCGCAGCTTCCAACCGTTTAAGTGCTGTAGCCAAAGTGCGTGTATTATAATCTCCTTCACTATCTCCCTCATTCAACACACGATACGTCACCCTTTCTTCATCATGACTTTCCATATAACCGACTGCATGAGGGTCATTCCATCCTTTGAAAGTATAATCAATCCCTTCCAGATCAGATGAAAATCCTTTGGCCGCCTGACTGAATTGATAATTAATATTATCCCAAAGCATCATACCATAATTTGACAATACCGTCTCTTCGCTATTCTCAGCAAAATGTTCAAGGATGACATAGTTTGTAGGATCATGACTCCAGATGGAATTGGCATAATCTTTCAGAATAGCAATGCGGCTGGCATCATATTTGGCCATGAGCCCTGCATCTGTACCTGAATTGAATTGAGTAAATCCTTTTGAAAGATCAAAACGAAAGCCATCAAACTTAAAATCAGTGACCCAGTATGAAAGAATTCTTTTCACCCACGATTTTGTAGCTGCACTCTCATGGTTCATATCATAGCCAACATTAAACGGATGTTTAGCTACTGGATTGAGAAATGGACTTTCAGCTGAAGGTCTTGAATTAGCTGCATCCCAATACATCTGGGCAAGAGGACACTGAGAAAAGACATGATTGAATACTACATCAAGGATTACAGCTATACCCCGTTGATGGGCTGCATCGATAAGTTGTTTCAATTGTTCTCTGGTGCCGTAATATTTATCAACTGCCATGGGGAAAGAAACATTATATCCCCAACTATTATTCCCCTCAAATTCACCTATCGGCATGAGTTCTATAGCATTGACACCAAGTTTACTGAAGTAATCAAGCGTGTCCAGCAACGTTGTAAAACTATGTGTCGCCAGAAAATCACGAACAAGCAATTCATAGATGACAAGTTTTGTCTTTTCAGGTTTGTTAAAATTTTCTACAACGAAATTATAGGGCTGACGATCCTCATCAAACGCAGTGACAATTCCATTCGTCAGTCCTGTAGGATAGGGCGGAAGGGTGGCCATGACTGAAGGTTTGACACCGGTATCATTGTTGCGGTCGAGGACTACTTCGGAAAGAGGATCTGCAACTCTGATACCTCCACTGATCAGATATTGATATGTATTCTTTCCATCCAAAAACCGAGACCTCGGAAGCTCGATCCAATATGTCGCCAGATCTTCAGCTTCATGCATCAGGTAATTTGAATCCGGTTTAAAATTATTTTGTGGGCAAAGAAGAAAAACATATTCTTTGAGCGGAGCATAGAGCTGAAATAAATAAGTGGTATCACTGAAATAATTCAGGCCATTGACTGTGCCATTAGGTGGATTTATTTTGTCAGGATTATTTTTTAATACATAATATTCCTTCTCCAATGTGACCGTCGAATCTTTAGTGGCTTCAAATCTTAATACATGCTGACCGGTATACAATGGATGATAAAAGAAAACTGCGTGATCAACGATATCCGAATAAATTAAAGTCAGGTCATCAAAGATCATCAACGAAGCCGTATCGCTGATCGCAATGTCAATGTTCAGGCTATCACCTTCATATAGTAATACATCTCCCGCAGATGGTTCACGCAATGTGAGCAACAATCCCGCGCCAATAGCTGCGACGTCAGTATATAAGTCAGACCCATCTGCATCACGTCCCACAACGGAGCCACTTACATTCCTGAATACAAAAGCCATTTTCAATACCTCTTCATTCGCAGGAATTCCATAGAACGTAGTGAGGTTGTATGAGATAGAATAAATATTCGGACTTTCTCTTTTCATCAGCACATGTGCATCAGCAGTACCCCAGTTACCGATGACATGCTTCCAATCCGAGCCACTTGTGCTGAGATTTGTGATCACACCTGTATGCGCATACACATCACCCGTGAACCCGGCCAGTGCTCCATTTCCTTGTGAAGCGTCAAAATAGACTGTGACATCATCAAGCTTTGTGGGGAAAGCTGGAACAGTCCAGATGACTGGACTGGTTCTATAATTTCCATTGGTTCCCTGCGCCACTGACTGATATGAAATCAGAAAGAAAAGTGCAGCAATCAGGGAGCAGTTCTTGAAAAACTTCATTATTAAATGGGGTTGTCAGATTGAATACTAAAGATAGGGCTTCCAGCCGAGAGCTAAGTTGCGTGTGCACGTCAAATCCATGCCTTAAAAACAGTGCTACACTTAGGTGTGCCACACCTAAGTGTGCCACACTGTCTTAAGGGGCTGTTAATCAGCTGCCCTGAATACTTATGCACATATCACTGTGGAAAACATTTCTGAACGTCATTCCTGAAGTCC
>JBATMM010000133.1:0-18261 GCA_049289835.1 Saprospiraceae bacterium
GTGCGACATACAAGTACATCAGGTTGATTTCCTGTCTGCAATAATTCTTTGACACTGTGTTGCGTTGGTTTTGTTTTCAATTCACCCGCAGCACTGAGGTAAGGTATCAATGTGAGATGAATAATGATCGCATTACCTGTACCCAACTCCAGGCGTACCTGGCGAATAGCTTCAAGGTAAGGGAGAGATTCAATGTCACCTACCGTACCTCCTATTTCTGAAATCACTACATCAAATTCTCCTGTTTTACCAAGCGCCCGTATTCTTCTTTTGATTTCATCAGTGATATGCGGAACAACTTGAACTGTTTTACCAAGATAATCACCTGCACGCTCCTTATTGATGACGGTTTGATAAATCCGTCCTGTAGTCACATTATTATCCTGAGATGTTGGATGCCCCAGAAACCGTTCATAATGGCCAAGATCCAAATCGGTTTCTGCTCCATCATCTGTGACGTAACACTCGCCGTGTTCGTATGGATTCAGAGTCCCGGGGTCAACATTTATGTAAGGATCAAATTTCTGAATGGTCACCGATAAACCTCTGGATTGCAGTAGTTTACCTAATGACGCTGAAATAATACCTTTACCTAGTGAACTGGAGACTCCCCCCGTAACAAAGATGTATTTGACCATGGTTTGTGGAT
Organism: Saprospiraceae bacterium; assembly: GCA_049289835.1. GTDB lineage: Bacteria > Bacteroidota > Bacteroidia > Chitinophagales > Saprospiraceae > Opimibacter. The sequence goes on from JBATMM010000133.1 coordinate 650, forward strand.
GTTGCTACGGGATACAAAGTTACTATTTTTTTACAGAGGAAGAAATCGGAGATTTGTATACGCTCTGATCAGTTTTAGACTTGAAGCAGGGGAAAGAAAGATGTTTTACTATTTTACATTATTCATTTGACTTTACAACAGTTGATGGATGTAAAAGTTATTATTTATTATGGTTGAATTTGGTTGGTATGGCATACTGCAGGTTCTGGGCGCATTGGCGCTTTTCATTTATGGAATGAAGGTCATGAGTGAGGGTGTACAACGCATGGCCAGCATTCAATTACGCGATGCTTTACAACGTGTGACACATAATAGGATTTCTTCTTTTCTGACTGGTTTTTTTACTACAGCGATGATCCAGTCGAGTTCCGCAACTACAGTGATGACAGTGAGTTTCGTCAATGCCGGAATTATTTCATTGACAGCTGCAGCAAGCATCATTATCGGTGCCAACGTCGGAACGACGGTCACTATCTGGATCGTCACCATACTTGGATTCGAACTTAATTTATTCACTCTATGTCTGCCCCTCATTGCATTGGCCATGCCCTTTCTTTTTTGGAAGAATGGAAAATACAGACATTGGGCTGAATCTGCCATTGGATTTTCATTACTCTTGATTTCATTACAATTTTTAAAAAGTGTTGTAGCCGATCTTCAGCAACATAATGAGATCATGACTTTCCTCGGCCATCTGGCAGATCATGGATTAATTTCGATCCTGATCTACATTTTTATTGGCATTGTCTTTACGGCATTGATACAATCTTCAAGTGCTGCCATCGCGCTCACATTGACGATGTGCATCAATGGATGGCTACCTTTTGATATCGGCGCTGCTATGGTTCTGGGCGAAAACATTGGAACTACGATCACGACGGAAATTGCTTCCTGGGTTGGCAATAGCGAATCTAAAAAAGCAGCAAGAATTCATGTGTTGTTTAATGTGATTGGTGTTCTTTGGATTTTACCGTTTTTACCGCTTATTCTTCCTTTCCTGGCCTGGATGATGAAAGATTGGATGGGTATAGGTGACCCGTTCACAGATACTAAGGCAATCCCAATGGGGCTGTCCATTTTCTATACTTTATTTAACCTGGTAAATGCAGTGATCTTTATGGTCCTTTTGCCAGAACTAATACGGCTGGCTTCCCGAACCGTAAAAAGCAAATCAGATGAGAAACGAAAATTATTTTTTATTGATACCGGGAGCAATACAGCTGATTTGTCGTTGCCCATAGCTCGGCAGGAAATTCTTCAACAATGTCAGCGTGTACGTCATCTCAATACAATTCTGAATCGCATTACAAATTATTCAACAGAAATCGATTTCCATAACCAGATAAAATTGGCAAATGACTACCTGAAAACGCTTAGTGAAAACCAGGAGGCTATCAATGAATATCTGACTGGAATGGTGGAAGACCGGAGTTCACTCCTGACTTCAAAACAAATTAAAAGTCTGCTCAACATCAGTCTGTTAATCGATCATCTCAGAAATAAATATGAACATGTTTATCAACTCCTTGGGGATAAGCGACAACAGCGCATATGGTTTGGTCCGACTCAACGATCAATTCTACTCCACCGGATCAACGACGCAAATGTGATGTTGAAAAGTTGCATCCAAATGTTACAAACTAATTCGATCAATAGAAACCAATGGAAAGGTCTTACCTACGATCTCAGCGAAAAAGACCTGGACTATATCGATTATGAACGCGAGCTGATGCGTGAACTTGAGAGAGGTGAGATGAAACTTTCCTCCGTAGTGATGTATTATCGCATGTCGCAGTATATGGATAGCATCAATGATGAACTTCGCAATATCATATTCGAACTTACAGATGAACCACTGATGCACAAAAATGTAAATGTCTGACAATATCTATAAAAAAAAATTAGAATGTTGTCCATAGTCTGAGACTACGGACAACATTCTTATTTTTTTTAGACTTATGTTATGATCTAAAGTCTTTAAGCTAAGATTTTGGTACAATCCAAAATCGTAATTCGAAGGTCGAAAATTTTATTTAATGCAAATCCACCCATCCCTGGTTATTGACCAATGCTTTTATTCTGAAATCCATATCATCAAGAGGTGCAGGATCGAATCCAAGTGTTACAGAATTGTAATAGTATAAATTTCCTCCCGGATGTCCTCCGGGGGGTGATCCGTTACTTATCGTGACACCAATGAGATCAGATGAAACAACAGTTGGTGATATAATTATATAATATGTTGTGCCCGTATTTAAAAGAAAACCCGGAGGCATATTGATCGTATTCCATCCAAGAGTATTTAGCACCACCTGGGCTTGCGTGAGGAAAGTCCCTGAACCCGGAGTGTTTCCAACAAATAACTGGACTGTCATATTGAAACCGGGTGTCAGGCTGCTCACATTAAATTCCACAACCTGTATAATCCCTGAATGCAATGGTGTAAATGTCTGCGCCAGGTAATTAACATTGATACCATCGTTGCCGATAAAATAGGTTGCGGCTGTCACTTCACTTTTGGCTACAACAGTAGTCCCGGAATCGCCTACGAAACCCTGGAATTTCTGAAAATCAGTATTATAGATAAGCATACCTTCTGAAGCATCCAGTGCATCTCTTTGTTGGGTAGTCATTCTTGGCATCAATAAAGCTCCTGTAGTGGATTTTATTTCAAGTGCGGCTGATGAGTTGATTGTGGATGAACCGACACTCATATGATTGGTTCCTTTATTATAGATAAATTCTGCATCGGCTCCCGGTATTCCACCATCATTAAAACTGATTTGCATATCAGCTCCTGCCACTGATCCCGGAGGGCCTGGAGGGCCCTGAGGGCCAGGGTTTCCTGTATCGCCTTTGACGCCTTGTATCCCCTGAGCTCCGATAGGTCCCGGATCTCCTGTATCTCCTTTCTCACCCTGAGCACCTGTAGCTCCTGCTTCACCCTGCACACCTTGTGGGCCCGGCTCTCCTTGCGGACCAGGATCTCCCTGTGGACCTGGATCTCCTTGTTCACCTTTTGGACCTTCAATACCCTGAGGACCCTGAGGACCTTCTACACCACCATTGGCAGCATATAAGGCGTACGGTACACTCAACAATTCACTGGTACCTGTGATAGAATAATTTGTGCCACCACTCGGATCAGTTTCTGATTTGATAAAATAAGGACCCGCTCCCCAGTCAATGTCCGCAATGTTTCCACTTATCGTCGTTCCTTCACCAATCTTAAAAGTTGCTAAACCATTTGAATTAGTTGTCGTGAGATGTGACTCCTCAAATACAGCGATACCATCTTCTGTACCTTGCAATACACTGATCTTCACCCTGATAATGTGGTCAGTCACAAGTGCGTTAGACACATCTCTGATGACCGCCTGATAACTCATCTTTTGAGGTGTTTGTCCTTGTACCCCGGAAAGGAATAAGCATGACAAACCAAGCAAGGCTATTAAGACTGAATATTGATATTTCATCATTTAATTTGTTTTGAATATTTTGAAAGTCCTGACTTCAGCATTATTTACATTGACACGTAACAAATACATTCCACTTCCATAATGCTCCATCGGAATGATAGTTAATACCTCTTTGATTCCCTTTCGTAATACAATTTTTCCATTGATATCATACAAAGTAAAAGAAGGATTTTCTTTTGCTATTGATGAAGATGCCACTTCCAGTTTAAGATGAATTGATTTGCTGACCGGATTGGGAAATACATTCACTTCAGGATTGGCCTTAGGATCTTCAATCCCCACCATCATGGCGACTAATGGCTGCTGCACACCAAGACTTATTTTACCGGAATCACTACTGAAATTGACGTAATCTACTTGTCCTATTGAATAAGCAACTGAACCTCCCACTCCATTTGCATCCTTGCCTGAAGTAAGTAAGACTTGCTGACCCCGCACCTGCAAAGTGCTTAAAGCATTAAATAATGTAATTATTGTTAATATCCTGATAATATGCATATTATGAACTAACTTTTTCTGTTAAAATCACAAGCCAAACGACCTCGTTTCTTCTTTCAGTAGAACCTTGGAAATCTAAATTTACAATTTTAGATTTTTATCCACTATCCGGTAATCTCTGACACAAAAATCCGTAATTCCTGTGCTTAAATGGGATTTCTAAAATTCACTCAATTGGAACAACCCATTTTGTAAAAAATTCCAAAGAATCAGGGTTTCGCATTGCATCACGATTGAGTGAATCATCTACTTTCATTCCCATCAGGATTTTCTTTACCGGGGCTTCCATTTTTTTTCCGCTGATGGTATATGGAATATCATGTACTAGGATCACATCATCAGGAACATGACGCGGTGTGCATTTTGTTTTTAGCAAAAATGCAATTCGCTTTTTCAAATCTTCATCTAAAAAAAATCCATGACGAAGCTTTACAAACAGAGGCATATAATGTCTTCCGCCTTCTAACTCAAGATTGACGATAAGACTATCTTCTATTTCAGGGATTTCGTTCAACACGCGATAGATCTCAGCAGTTCCGATTCTTATTCCATGACGATTGAGCGTAGCATCTGATCGGCCATATATAACAACTCCACCTCCTTTAGTTATTTTCACCCAATCACCATGACGCCATACACCGGGAATATCTTCAAAATAACTTGCCTTATATCGTTTTTTACCTGGGTCATGCCAAAAGTAAATAGGCATTGAAGGCATAGGCTTTGTAATCACCATTTCTCCAAGCGAATCAATGACGGGCTGCTTCTTCTCATCAAATGCATATAAACTACAACCTAATGCCCGTGCCTGAATTTCACCACGCACCACATTTTTTTCTATCACTCCCCCTACAAATGCGGTGCATACATCCGTTCCACCACTCATGGAACACAACCAAATCCTTGAGTGCACAGATTCATAGACCCAGTCAAATGCTTCAGGAGGAAGAGGGGATCCTGTAGAACCTATACTCCGTATGATGCCTAGTTGTTGTTCCTCACCTGGTTTTCTCCTTTCTTTCATACACGCCACGATGAAAGGCGCACTGGTTCCAAAATGATGAATTTGAAATTCTTCTGCAAGTTTCCACAAACCGGAAAGATCAGGATAGGAAGGACTACCATCATATATCACTATTGTAGCACCTAAAAGCATGGCTCCCTGAAGAAAATTCCACATCATCCAGCCGGTTGTGGTATACCAGAAAAACTTTTCACCCTTATGTACATCATTGTGAAATGCGAGATACTTCAGATGTTCAAGCAAACATCCTCCATGTGAATGTGTGATGGCTTTAGGCGCACCAGTAGTTCCTGATGAAAAGAGAATCCAAAGTGGATGATTAAAAGATACAGGGACAAAAGCAGGAATACCTTCACTGCCTTCTTTCAAACTACTGTATACCGTAATATTTTCATTTGCAATTGTATACGATGCTCCTGTATACTCAATCAACAGAGTATTCCTAAGTGTTGGCAGTAATTCAATAATAGATGAAATCTCTTCTGTACGACTAAACGTTTTACCGTTATAATAGTACCCATCCGCAGTTATAAACAACACGGGTTCAATTTGTGCAAACCGATCAACAACACTGCTGATGCCAAAATCCGGCGAACAACAAGACCACACAGCACCCAAAGAAGCAGCAGCCAGAAATGCAAATGTGGCCTCAGGAATATTCGGAAGAAATCCTGCGATCCTGTCTCCCGTTTTTACGCCATGTGCTAAATAGTAAGCCCTTACCTTCGAAACTTCTCTCCACATGTCATCCACTGAAATAGATCTTCGATCACCTCTTTCAGAAGCAAAAAGGATAGCCGTTTGCTGACCGGCCATTCCCTTTTGAATCTGTTCAGCATAATTTAATGTAGCTCCATCAAACCAAATCATGTCGGGCATTGCGCCACCTGATAATACTCTAGTGTAAGGGGTATGCAATGTGACATTGAAAAAAGAAATGATAGTCTCCCAAAAAACTTCAGGTTGGTCTACAGACCATTGCCAGAGTGATTCATAATCTTTTGTTTCGGGGTAATGATTTTCTTTCAGCCATTGACGATATTTATGGAGACGTGATGAGTTGATATCTTCTGCAGAAGGCTTCCAGAGGGTATCATTGACAGTATTCATATATAAATATGTATTGGGCTTTAAGGTAAAACAAAATCCAATATAGCCATGGAATGCCCATATACCTGAAACGCATTAGTTTATTGATGGGATGATGTCTGAGCTCTCTTACTACTCAAAGAATATCCTAAATTGCAGCGATGATTAAACCCATTAAAAAAATACTGATTGCCAACCGCGGAGAGATTGCAGCAAGGATCATGCGCACTTGTCAGCGTCTCAATATTAAAACGGTTGCCGTTTACTCGGAAGCTGATAGTAAAAGCCCACACGTAATTATGGCCGATGAATCTGTTTTTATCGGACCCTCCCCATCAAGAGAATCATATCTCAATGCAGATAGAATCATAAAAGCTGCCCTGGATACAAAAGCTGATGCTATTCATCCCGGCTACGGTTTTCTGAGTGAAAATGATGTTTTTGCCCATGCTGTAGAAAAATCAGGCATAATTTTCATCGGCCCTTCTCCCGAAAGTATTCATACGATGGGCAATAAGCTTGCAGCGAAAGAAGCCGCAAAGGAATTCAGGATTCCATTAGTACCCGGATCAGAAAGTGCATTGTCTGATCTTAATGAGGCCATGGAAGTCGGAAAACGAATCGGGTATCCTCTCCTTGTGAAAGCAGCTGCGGGTGGAGGTGGCAAAGGAATGCGCATCGTTCATACTGAAACCGAATTGGAATCCCAGGTTGAACGAGCAATGAGTGAAGCATTATCATCTTTTGGCGATGGTTCGGTTTTTATTGAAAAATATGTATCCTCTCCAAGACACATCGAAGTTCAGGTCCTTGCAGATCAATATGGTCATTGCATTCATCTTTTCGAAAGAGAATGTTCCATCCAGCGCAGGCATCAAAAAATAATAGAAGAAGCCCCATCATCCATTCTCACACCGGAGAAAAGAGAAACTATGGGCCAGGATGCAATCCGTGTAGCCCAATCGTGTCAATACAGAGGAGCGGGCACTGTCGAATTCTTACTTGATGACAAAGGGAATCATTACTTCCTCGAAATGAATACACGTCTGCAGGTCGAACATCCTGTGACCGAATTTATCACAGGCCTTGACCTGGTAGCATGGCAGATAAGAATAGCTGAAGGAAATCCGCTCACTCTTCAGCAAAAGGATCTGATGATTGACGGACATGCATTAGAATTGCGAGTCTATGCAGAAAATGCCCTGAAAGGTTTCAGTCCATCAACAGGAAAGCTTATCCGGTATCGTCATCCCACAGGCAATGGCATCAGGGTTGATGATGGATATAGAGAGGGTCTTGAGATTCCTATCCACTATGACCCGATGATCAGCAAATTAATCGTCCATGCCCCATCAAGGCAGGAAGCCATTGAAAAAATGAGCCGCGCCATTGACGAGTATCAAATCCATGGCGTTGATACTACTCTTGCTTTCGGAAAATTTGCAATCAACCATCCGGATTTTGTATCCGGGAATTTTGATACCCATTTTGTTGACCAACACATGGAAGAATTTATTTCTTCCCAGAGAGAAGCTAATTTTTTACTTGCCAGGTTTGTGCATTGGCTTGATCAGAAAAGATGCGCTCAACTTGTACTGCCTGAAATGGGTGAATGATTTTTCGAAATGACTTTAACTATTATGAAAGTGTTTCGAACGAATCTATATAGACCGGTTCACCCCACATCATAGTCGTTTCCACATCTGCAGATCGAACATTACAGATCACATTCGCACCATCTTTCTTCAATTGGTTAGGCATATTCAGTGGAAGGAACTTACGACCGGAATTGTCGATAATGCCATATGCACCCCCTTCAATAGATATAAGGATTACTTTGCCATTTACTTTCATGAGATAAAAATACAATTACAAAAATGAAATTACTAAAAGACATTCTCTTTTCCCAATCTTATTATTCACCTTAGGAATAAGGTGAGGAATTTTTAAGTGATTTAATGATGCGAAAGTGCAGGATAGATGATATCTGTAAACGTAGTTTCATTCAATCCTAAAACGTGTTAAGAAAATGTATTGATGAATAATATTGAATTGATGATCGAGGAAGAAAGTGTAAAATATTATTCTGCAATAGTTTTTGTGAAATGATATTGAAGGCTTTCGAGCATCTTTTGTTGTGCCATAAGTTGTTGAGAAATGGAATTTGTATTCACCTGTGGAGATGGTGGATCAAAATGTGATGTAAGTTTCATCCTTACTTTCCACACTTCTAGAATTTCTACTGCAGGTATTGAGTAAAGACTGTATTCTTCATTGTCTGAAATGCATTCAATTATTTTTTCGGTCTTGATCCGATTGACTATTCTTTTGATGATAACTTCTTGTCGAGTGACAATAATGTATAGTTGTTGATTCTTGATCGCTTGTTCCCAGTAACGAGGTTCGATGAAAGCTGCAATCACGACATCATTCGGTCTGAAAGTCGGCTCCATACTGGTTCCTGCGATTTCAAATGACCTGTAACTGCCAGACCTGAATTGTGGATCAGGTAACTGATAAGAAGGAAGTTCCTGTATATATGTCGGTTCATCAAGCAATTTCCCATAACCGGCCTGCGCGGGATAGGGTACGTGAACTATACGTTCATCTCCTTTTTGATCAAGGACTACAGTCAGATTTCTCAGCCGGAGTCCGTCATCAGGAAGTGCACCGGAAAACAGATTGCCAATACCTGTAAAAAGATAATGAGGGTTAAAATGGAAAGTTGTCACCGCTTTTTCAATCAATTCAAGAGGTACATCTCTCCTGTTACCTATCATTTCAGAAATACCCTGTGCATGGTAACCTATTGATAAGGCAAAGTGTCGCTTTGATCTGACCTTTCCTTCGTCTACTAGTTTATCGAGGCATTGGAGAAACCTCTTTGTAACTTCTGATACTACCATGTTGCGGGGTAAATATATGTAAAAACTTAATGTGTAGGTCGTTAATAGTAAAAAAATTACCTATTACATGAAGATTCCATGTATAATACGGCTGAAGGTCATTTCTGTCTCGATAAAATGAATTCTTTCAATCCTGAACCAATCCACTACAAAATTGTATAGTTTAATATGTACTTTTTTGTAACAGAATGACGACCTTTATACCGGCAACCGGATATTGAATATGAGTGATGATAGCATGCAGACCCTTGAGGTCCATACACAAACCGAGTACAAGTACGGCTGGTCTACTTTGCTGGACATGGACACCTTTCCAAAAGGCCTGTCAGAAGAAACTGTACGAGCGATCAGCCTGAAAAAAGAAGAACCAGAATGGCTACTCGAATGGCGCCTTAAAGCTTACAGGCATTGGCTCACTTTGAAGGAACCTACCTGGGCAAACGTCCACTATCCTCCGATTAACTATCAGGATATAATCTACTTTGCTGCCCCAAAGAAGAAATTAAACTCTATCGATGAAGCTGATCCTGAGCTACTAAAAATGTTTGATAAACTTGGTGTGCCACTCGAAGAAAGAAAAATCCTCGCCGGAGTTGCTGTGGATGCAGTAGTTGATAGTGTTTCTGTCACCACGACTTTCAAAAAAGAACTATCGACGCTTGGAATCATCTTCTCCTCCTTCAGCGAAGCTGTAAAGGAACATCCTGAACTCGTCAAAAAATATCTGGGCAGTGTAGTTCCTTATACAGACAATTTCTTCGCGACACTCAATTCCGCCGTTTTCAGTGATGGATCATTCTGTTACATCCCTGCCGGTGTCCGGTGCCCTATGGAACTGTCGACTTATTTCAGAATCAATGCAGCCAATACAGGTCAATTCGAACGCACATTGATCGTAGCTGAAAAAGGCAGTTATGTCAGTTATCTGGAGGGATGCACAGCCCCAATGCGTGATGAAAATCAATTGCATGCTGCTGTTGTAGAGATTGTAGCTTTAGATGAAGCTTATGTAAAATATTCCACCGTTCAGAATTGGTATCCGGGAGATAAAGATGGAAAAGGCGGCATTTATAATTTTGTAACCAAACGAGGTATTTGCTCAGGATACAAATCAAAAATCACATGGACTCAGGTTGAAACCGGATCAGCTATTACCTGGAAATATCCAAGTGTAATCTTGAAAGGAGATGAGTCTGTAGGCGAATTTTATTCAGTCGCTGTGACCAATAACAGACAGCAGGCTGATACAGGCACCAAAATGCTGCATGTAGGAAAAAACACAAAAAGTACAATCATATCCAAAGGCATCTCAGCAGGTTATAGCAATAATTCATATAGAGGCCTTGTCAAAATCGGAAAACGGGCGGATGGCGCTCAGAATTTTTCACAGTGCGATTCACTCCTGATGGGCGATAAATGTGGAGCTCATACTTTTCCATATCTCGAAGTTGATAACCCTAATGCCAGGGTAGAGCATGAAGCCACAACATCAAAAATAGGAGAAGATCAACTCTTCTATTGCAAGCAAAGAGGACTCAGTGAAGAAGATGCGATTAATATGATCGTCAACGGGTATTGCAAAGAAGTATTCAATGAATTACCAATGGAGTTTGCCGTTGAAGCACAAAAACTTTTAGCCATAAGTCTTGAGGGAAGTGTAGGATAAAATTCAATTGAAGAAACAACTTAATTAAGATATAAGAAATGAAACCGTTATTGCAAATTTCGGACTTGTATGTTTCCATTGCCGGCAATTCTATTTTGAATGGCCTTAACCTTACGATCAATCAGGGGGAAGTGCATGCCATCATGGGTCCTAACGGGTCCGGGAAAAGTACTTTGGCAAATGTCATAGCAGGTCGCGAAGAATATAAAATAGAATCCGGTTCAATCCGGTATAAAGACCGTGATCTCTTTTCTATGGAGGTAGATGAACGTGCACTTGAAGGAATATTTCTTGCCTTTCAATACCCTGTGGAAATTCCGGGTGTGAGTAATTCAAATTTTTTAAAAAGCACTATTAATGTTCATAGAGTCCATGAAGGACTTCCTGAACTGAATGCTCTGGAAATGCTCAAATACGTCAGGTCAAAGATGTCTTCTCTCGAGATGGATCCGGACCTGCTTAAACGATCGCTCAACGATGGATTCAGTGGTGGTGAAAAGAAAAGAAATGAGATCCTGCAAATGCTTTTATTAGAACCAACACTGGCAATTCTCGATGAAACCGATTCAGGTTTAGATATTGATGCCCTTCGAATTGTTGCTGATGGTGTCAATCAATTGAAGTCGTCGGATAGATCATTTATCGTTGTGACACATTATCAGCGTTTACTTGCGTACATCATACCCGATTTCGTTCATGTATTATCAAATGGAAAGATTGTCGCTACCGGTGATAAATCATTGGCACTGAAACTGGAAGAAGAAGGATATGACTGGATCAAAGAATCACCCGCAGTTCCGGCCTAAAGGAAATTCAAATAATGGCAGAACAAGAAAATATAGTTGATCATCTGGATATATTATTCAGGAATTTTGAGGCAGGCCTTAATGGTCTGTCCGGAAGTGCAATGCATCAATTTCAACAGAAATCATTCGAAGCTTTAAAAAGCGTTCAGTTCCCTGACAAAAAACATGAAGACTGGAGATATACATCTGTTCAAAAACTAATAGCCCCTAAGTATAAGTTAGCAGAGCACCTTCCTGCATACAGTATACCACCCATCCCCGGAATGGATTCATACGTGATCCCGGTCATCAATGGAAAAGTCATGATAGGTGATATTGATCCAAGACTAGCTGATCTGGGTTTGATAATTATTCCGCTGCATGAGGCATTTGAAAATTCTTCGTGGAAGGAAGTATTTGGTGAATTCTTATCGTCTTCTTTACCCTCATCAAACAGAGCTTTTGAATTACTCAATTTTGCATTTAATTCAAATGGCTTCTTTTTATTTGTTCCAAAAAATACAATAGTAGATCTGCCGATTGAAATCAGGATTGTTCATGATGAACCTGAAATTTCATTTTCGCATCCATTATTTTTTATCCGTTGCGGTACCGGAAGCAATGTTGAATTGATCGAGCGATTTGAATATAACAGGTCAGGTAAAAACCCTTCAGCAGACGCTCTCATCAATTCCATTGGCTATATGCATTTGGAAAAAAATGCGATCGTCAGACATATCAAATGGCAGGAACTCCCGACAACCCATAGCCTGGTTTATAAATTATTTGTCACCCAGCAAAGGGATAGCCGTTTTGAAACTTTCGCCTTTGACCATGGTGGTCAGCTTACCCGTAATAATGTTGAAGTAGAATTAGATGAATCAAACACATATACATCCTTGAAGGGAGGTTTCCTTGCTACCGGAGATCAAAGTATGGATCATCAAACAAGGATAAATCATATAGCCCCTCGATGCGAAAGCCATGAACTTTATAAGGGAATCATTGATGATCAGGCCAGTGCTGCTTTCAATGGAAAAGTAATGGTGCACAAGGATGCCCAAAAGACAAATGCTTTTCAACAAAATGATACACTTGTCTTATCCAAATTCGCACTCATGAACAGCAAACCTCAACTTGAGATTTTCGCTGATGATGTCAAATGCAGCCATGGCGCGACCATAGGCCAATTGGATGAAAAAGCTGTATTCTATCTTATGTCAAGAGGTTTACCAATAGAAAAAGCAAAGCATATGCTGAAAAAAGCATTTATCGCAGAAGTTCTTGACAAAGTGCCGAATGAAAGCATGAGGAATTATATAAGTTCACAAATGGGTATTGGAGAATGAATATCATGTCTTCCGGCTCGGAAATAAAACTATTTGATGTAAAAGAAATACGAAAGGATTTCCCTATTCTCAATCGTACTGTGAACGATCATCCTTTGGTATATCTTGACAATGCGGCGTCCAGTCAGAAACCTGATTTCGTATTAGACAAAATGGATTATTATTACCATAACCTGCATGCAAATGTTCACCGGGGAGTCCATCAACTAAGTCAGGAAGCAACCGAAGCATTTGAACAAGCCAGACATAAGATTGCACAATTCATAGGTGCAAAATCAGATGCAGAAGTCATATTTACTCGTGGAACCACTGAGTCTATAAACCTGATAGCCTATACTTTTGGCATGTCTCAATTAAAGGAGGGAGATGAAATTATTCTTTCCGGACTGGAACATCATTCAAACATAGTACCGTGGCAAATGATATGTGCTGTAAAAGGCGCTCACATTAAAGTTATTCCTGTTTTTGATGATGGATCACTTGACATCAAATGGCTGGAGAAAACAATAAACAAGAAAACAAAACTTGTCGCTTTAGCACATGTAAGTAATGCATTAGGAACCATAAATCCTGTTGAACAAATCATCAAAATCGCTCATCACTCAGGGGTACCTGTTCTCCTTGACGGCGCACAGGCGACGCCTCATATGACGATAGATGTATCAGCCCTGGATGTAGATTTTTATGCTTTTTCAAGTCATAAAATGTATGGCCCTACAGGTATTGGTATTTTATATGGAAAAGCAAACTGGTTGAATTCATTACCACCTTGGCAGGGAGGAGGTGAAATGATCGATCAGGTAAAATGGTCCGGCACCACGTATAACAAGATTCCTTTCAAGTATGAAGCAGGAACTCCAGACATAGCAGGAGCAATTGGCCTCGCATCTGCCTGCGAATACATATCCTCCTTCGATCGGGAATCAATCACACAACACGAGCAAATGCTTTTGAATATCTGTACCCAGGCGATGGGTACTTTGACTGGCATCATCCCGTTGGGGCAGGCAATTGAAAAAGCATCTGTCTATTCATTCAATATTAAAGGTCTGCATCCTTATGATATAGGTTCAATACTTGACCAGCAAGGCATCGCTGTCCGGACAGGTCACCATTGTACACAACCACTGATGGATCGCTTTCAAATCCCGGGAACAGTCCGTGCTTCATTTGCGATCTATAATACTGCTGAGGAAATTGAAAAGCTTGTAAAAGCTACTCACAAGGCAATCAAAATTCTGTCATGATGCAAACTCAGGTATACGGAATAGCCAAAGAACAGGAAAAAGTCATTGAAGAATTTTCTCAATTCACTGACTGGACAGATAAATATGAGTATCTGATTGATCTGGGAAAAGCACTTCCTCCTCTGCCTGAAAAATATAAAACAGAACTATTTGCTATAAAGGGGTGTCAGTCAAAAGTATGGCTTCATGCCGAAGTCATAGAAGGAAGAATTTACCTGAATGCCGATAGTGATGCATTTATCACCAAAGGAATTATAGCATTGCTTATACGTGTCCTCTCAGGTCAGAAAGTTGAAGATGTGGCTAATGCAGATCTCTATTTTATAGAAGAAATAGGACTCAAATCTCACCTGTCCCCTACCCGGTCAAACGGATTGAAAAGTATGGTACAGCAAATTAAATCCTATGCCCGACATATCCCTGATCATTCATTAGGTAATCATCAATCCGGGGGAGAACAGCAAAGAGAATTGATGATCCGAAAGATTAAAGAAGTTTTTGATCCTGAAATCCCTGTGGACATTTGGGAGCTTGGGTTAATTTATACTTTAGAGATCAATGATCTGGGGAAAGTTAATATCACGATGACCTTAACTTCTCCTGCGTGCCCTGTGGCAGGCAGTTTACCAATCGAAGTTCAGGAGAAATTACTGTCACTTGATTTTGTCACTGATGTAGAACTCAAGCTAGTGTGGGAACCTGCATGGAATAAATCGAAAATGAGTGATGAGGCAAAAATGGCCCTGGATATGTTTTAATAAAATCAATTAGTTATGAAAATTTCAGCTACAGACGAATACGGTTTAAGGATATTGTTACAGATAGCACGTGCTCATGCCGAAGAAGGACTTAATTTATCACAGATCAGTGAACTGGAGAACATATCTCAGGCTTACGCTGCAAAAATTACAAGATCACTTCGCATGGCAGGCTTTATCCAGAGCATGCGCGGACATAAAGGAGGATATATCCTTGCTATGTCTCCAAAAGATATTCGTATAAATCAGGTTTTGAAATCACTTGGAGGCGCCATATACAGTGACAAATTCTGTGGCAAACATTCCGGAAATCTTTCTCTGTGTACAAATTCTGTAGACTGCTCACTAAGATCCCTTTGGACAATAGTTCAACTTAACATGGATAATCTTCTTGACCAGATCAGCATTTATGATCTTTTAAAATCGGAGACACAGGTAAATCAAAATCTAACGAAAATATCAGAGCACATCCTACAGGTCCGACATTAATAAATAATATTTGTATACATGATATGCATACTCACTTAGACGAATGTCATCAGAGGTAAAATGCAAAAATTCACTACTTAAATAAGATGGAATTTTAGCCGATCTTAGTTGTACTGAATAAAACAACTTCCGCTCAACGAAAACTGACTTCCGGGTTTATTTCTGATCAGATATTGACCTGTAGGTAAAAGTGTATTACGATACACCTTTACTCCTATCAACTTAAGTGTTCCAAGATTATTAAAGGCAGCACCATCATTACCCGTTGTGGCTATTCCGCTCACTATATCAAGATCTTTAAATTCAATGGTCTTGTTAAGCGAGATATCAAACAAACCCGGTACTGTGGATTTTATTTTTATCCTGGGCGTAACATTGGAGCGAACAAAGAGATTCTTGGTAAATATAAGTTTCGTCGTATTTATAAGTATGGTAGTTCCTGCTAAAGAAGTGTGGAACGTGATGGTGTCTCCGGAAAGAGCACAATTGATAGCATCTCTCAGTGATCCTGTACCTGCATCATTATCATTTGTCACTAACAAATTACAACCACTACCAGCCCCTACGGTGATATATTGCTGACAGTATGAATGGTTACCACAACTATCGGTAGCTGACCAAATCCTTGTAATAAGGTTTGATTGAGGACAGACTCCTCCAGTCTGGATATCCGAATAGGTTATCACCGGAGTGCCTGCTATACAGTAATCTGCAGAAGTAGCGGTACCTAAGGTGGCAGGAAGTGTTGAGTTTCCGCATGAAATTGTTACATTGGAAGGACAATTAATCGGTGGAGCACAGTTATAAAAAGGTGCAAGAGTTGAAGTTGTCGGATGACCATAAGGAGCGGCCCCACTTCCTTGATATACCCAATTTAAAGAATTCGTATACTCAGTGGAAGATGTGGTTGGACCACCGCTCGGATCGACTAAAGTAATGACGATACCATCATTACCGTTAATATATCCCCCCAAATCTGGATTTTGTTCTTTATCTCCAACAACAGAAGTATAAAAATTACTAAAATCTGCATTCGGGTCATCAACATGGAATACAATTGAAAAAAGCTTTGTCCAACCGGTAGTAGATATATAAATAGGAGTACCCCCGGTTGAGGTCTTTTGAATCGCTCCGTTGACCCATTCCGCAGCACTGTTAGCGAAACCGAACCATGCAATGCCTTGATTAGAGGTGAATATAACAGGTGGGTTGGGTAAAATAGCCGAATATGAAGTGGCAAAATTTTGAAACCTGACAAATTCAAGAACAGCATCATCATACCATAATCGAACATTCATTCCAAACAGTTCTCTATTCGCTGTATTGGATTGAAATTCAACATCAACGATATATCTGGCTGAATCACAATAATAACGTGTATTTGAAAAACGAACTGTAATGATGGGATCAACCATCATTGGTTCATTCTCAATATTTCCTATACATTTCTCTTCAGTGGTATTGAGGGAAAGGCTGGTAGATTTCAAACTACCGGGATCTACTCCTGCCTGTACAGATTGCACAAGGAGCATGAAAAATAGCGGGAGAGCAACCCAAATATGATGCCTGAACGATGAATATCTATCCACCGCCGTACTTTGAAACTGTGTTTCAGGAGAAAACACGCTCCGTTCGAGACTCGTTAAAAATACCATAATTACGTTTGTTCAGATTAAAGAGTTTCATTCATTAGGGCTGCCTTGGGTGTCAACTCCTTATAATCTTAGTGCTTTTCATTGGTTCATTACGCCAGGGGGGCTAAAAAGCGACTCTAATATAATTCATGTACAACATATTTTATTCCGTAAAATAGTTTTATGAACTTTCTTGTTAAAAGTTAAACACCCGGAAATCAAAAAAGATTTATTCATTTCTTTTACAGAAATTCATCTTGATCCAAAATATTAACACATTAAACTAATATATATCTATAAAGTGTTTACACATAATTGATAACAAATAAAATTTACTATGTTCGGTATCATTTTTGAACTTTCTTTAATATTATTTTTTAAAATATATTAACAGCGTTGCACCGCAGAATACCCGGAATGACTAAAAAAAAAATTATTTTTTCTAAAAAAAAAATTCGGTTGTACAATTAAAGAGAGCGATTTGAATTATTGATCAGCTGGAAAGTGGCTCTTTTTACCAATAATCAGGTTAGCCAGATATTCAGAAGTTGTTTGGATTCAAAGTCCTTTTTAGCTATATGTAGCACTATAAGCCTGATGAAATCAATCGTATTTCAAGGGATCGGAAGATCACATTGTTATGCTCTTAGTCCTTCATGGACAAAGAACTTAGTACATTTCAATAAGA
>JBATMM010000134.1:0-14940 GCA_049289835.1 Saprospiraceae bacterium
TTATTAAAAGTTAAATGCGGGTAGACACGCTCCCTAAAATTCGCTTACAAAAGGCTACCGGTCATATCGGTGGCCTTTTTTATTGTTCGTTCATTTAATTTGAAAGTTTTTGTGTAATTTGGAAGAATAAGTTCTTGGATGTTGTCAGTCTTATAATTTTTGATCCGGTTGTTAATTTCTTCAATCTTATCTTATGAAACTATACTTCCTTTTTAGTAGTGCCCTTTTTAGCACCCTCATTGTTCATTCCCAAACTTGTGTGGCTGACAGGCCGGTTTTTATCAGGCAAAGTCAACTTGATAGCTTTCCTTTATATTTTCCTGGTTGTGCATCCATCATAGGTGAGATTGAAATAAGTGGTCCTGAAATCTTTAATTTAAATGCACTGATGGGGGTAAAAGAGATTTTTGGCTTAAAGATCTCGAACACAACGAATTTATTTTCATTAGCTGGTCTTGATTCTCTTCAAAATGTTCCATGGGATCTTACCATTGAGAACAACACAGGATTAATAGATTTAAACCATTTAAGTTCCCTCTCACCTTCAAATACCCTCATCATAAACAACAATGATTTGCTTGAAAATTTAAATGGACTCCAATACCTGACCGAATTATATTCTTTGGTCATTGAAGGAAATGATGGACTGAAAAACTTAACCGGTTTGGATAACCTGGATACAATCAGGGGTACACTCAACATTCAGTACAATCCTTTACTTGTAGATATGACCGGATTAGGGTCGCTGCAATCAGTTGGTAATGTTTTTCAGGTTGAACACAATGATGGTTTGAAAAATTTCATCGGCTTAAATTCACTTTCTGATCTCAATACTTCATTTGGAATCGAGGCAAATTTTTCCCTTGAAAATTTGAGTGGCCTGGAATCTCTTCGCACGATAGCTAAAGATTTTAAAATAGATTCCAATACCCAGCTGGTTTCTTTGAAGGGATTAAATTCCCTGGAATACGTTGGACGAAACTTTTTCATCAGCTATAATCCCAGACTTTTTTCCATGGACGGACTGCAATCGCTTAAAACTGTAGGTCGGACTTTAAAAATATATTATAACACTCATCTTATACAACTTTCCGGATTAACAGGATTAGATTCCATTCACCATGATTTCACCGTTGACCATTTACATATTTTGAATTTTACAGGACTTGGATCCTTACAATACATCGGTGGTGAATTCACTTCCACCAGCAATGATATACAATCATTCGATGGTTTAAATTCCCTCAATGCTATTGATGGGGGCGTATTTCTTTTTGGCAATAATGCACTCACTGATCTTAATGGCCTGGAATCGGTTAAAACCATACGAAAAAACATCACTATCTCTAGCAATCACGGACTAGTCACCTTGTCCGGCATTGATTACATTGACCCTCAATATATTGATGACATTACAATACACCGGAATGAATCATTGACTCATTGTGCTGTAGAAAGTTTCTGCCAATTTCTGATGACGGATACGATCATGGCATCAGAAAATTTTGTCGGATGTAATTCATCTGCAGAAATTCTCTCTGCATGTGCTGTAAGCGTGAATGACCCTCTCCCTGAAAATGAAAATCTAATTTTTCCGAATCCAACATCAGAATTTATTGATTTCAACGGAATAGATCTCAGTAATTCAGAGATCAGAATAATGGATTGCCAGGGAAGATTCGTCAATGACTACAATTTATTAAGCAATAGAATTTTTCTGAGTTCATTACCTAAGGGACTATATTTCATCTCTTTCCAATCTAAAAATCAACGATTCGTCAAGAGGGTTATAAAAATTTAAAAATTGAACATTTTTTATAGCTCACGCCTACCCCAACAAATCATGTCTTGCAAAGACGCAAAGCCGCAAAGAAAACCCTGGAATTACCTACTTTTGAAGATCATGATAAATTCAATGCTTCAAAAAGGTATTAAAGGTTTAATATTAATATGCCTGGTACTGTTCATCCCTAATCTGCAGGCCCAACTTACGATCACCGTCACCTCCATTCCTTCCACCACACCTCAGGGCGAAAACATCTACATCGCCGGTAATTTCAACAACTGGGATCCGGGAAATACCTCATACAAGTTGACCGACAATCTTGACGGCACATGGTATATAACGTTTACTCCATCACCTGGTGCACTCGAATATAAATTCACAAGAGGTAGTTGGGAAACTGTAGAAGGTACTTCTGAAGGCGGCTTCCGACCAAACCGTACATACTCATATGCAGGTGGTGTTCAATTAACTTCAGTTTCGATAGCAGGCTGGGAAGGCATATCAGGCAATCCACATACTGCGGCATCTAATGTGCAAATCCTGGATGAGAATTATTATATCCCACAGTTGGATCGTCATCGTCGCATCTGGTTGTATTTACCTACTGATTATCTGACGTCAACAAAACGATATCCGGTGTTGTATATGCAGGATGGCCAAAATCTCTTTGATACATATTACAGTTTCGCAGGTGAATGGAAAGTCGATGAGTCGATGAATGAATTATTTGACAATGCAGATTATGGTGCCATCATCGTAGGCATCGACAATGGAGGAGCGAATCGAACCGATGAATATTGTCCATATGTG
Organism: Saprospiraceae bacterium; assembly: GCA_049289835.1. Classification (GTDB taxonomy): domain Bacteria; phylum Bacteroidota; class Bacteroidia; order Chitinophagales; family Saprospiraceae; genus Opimibacter. Next base: position 2,597 of record JBATMM010000134.1, read on the forward strand.
AATCCCTCTTACGGCGGCGGACATGGTGAAGCCTACGCATCATTTATTGTCAACACATTGAAGCCACATATTGACAGCCTATTCAGAACACGTCCCGAAAGAGAATACACAGGCATAGCCGGAAGTTCTTTAGGGGCAAATATCTCCATGTTCGCCGCTGTCGAATATCAGGATGTTTTCAGCAAGGTGGGTATCTTTTCTCCGGCATTCTGGATCAGTGATTCGATCTATCAGCATATCACACATACCGGTATTCACCAGGAAATGAAAATATATTTTGTTGCCGGTACGAACGAAAGCTCTACGATGATCTCTGATATGCAGGCTGTATATGATACTTTAGCTTCTGCGGGAGAAAATGTATCTGACATGAATTTTATATCCAGTCCTGATGGTGCGCACAGTGAATGGTTTTGGGCACGTGAGTATCCTGCTACATACGATTGGCTATTTGGCGATCTTGTATTAAGCACGACAAGGCCAAAGGAAAAGAAAGGAAATGTTTTTCCAAATCCCGCTAGTCAGTTTCTATGGATAAATGCAGATGAACCGAATGTCCATGTTACAATCTATTCCCTCCTCGGCGAAGTCATGAAAAATGCTTATATAGAGCATGACAACATTGATATTTCAAATCTTCCGCCTGGTATTTATTTTCTTGAAATCAAATCCATGTTAGGTCCTGATATCCGGACTACTCGTTTTGTTAAACAATGAAAGTAGCTTTAACCGGTGTGACAGGTCATTTAGGCGGAGCTCTTCTACGGGAATTACACAAAAGACATTTTACGATACATGCTTTAGTGCGCGATGATCCGAAGGATATATTTGATGCAATACCGGTAAAACTTGTAAACGGAAATCTTGAAAATCGACAAGCTCTGAATGAGCTGATGACCTCATGCGATTATCTTATTCATGCTGCCGGACACATATCCATTCATGGCGATCCGGACGGCTCAGTGCATCGCACAAATGTTGAAGGTGTAAAAACGGTCATGGAAGTTGCAAAGACTTGCGGCATCAAAAGAGTCATCCATATCAGTTCGATCCACGCCTACCGGCAAAAACCAATATTTGAATTGCTTGATGAGCAACGTCAAAAAGCTCCAACCAATTCCTTTGCATACGATAACTCGAAAAGAGAAGGTGAGGAAATTGCTCTATCGTTTGCTTCAGACACAATGGATGTATTGGTCATGAATCCAACTTCATTCATTGGCCCATTTGATTTCAAACCATCCAGAACAGGGAAATTTATCATCGACCTTTTTCGTGGTAAATTGCCATTCCTCTTCAAAGGAGGATTTGATTTTTGTGATGTTCGCGATATTGCCTGCGCTGTGGTCAATAGTCTGACAATGGGAAAAAATGGTGAATCATTTTTGCTCAGTGGCCAATGGAATAGTCTCTCCTATATAGCTGATCTGATTTCGAAAGTATCCGGAAAAAAAATTAAACCTCTTGTTTTACCAACTTATATTGGATGGTTAGGTGTGCCATTAATATATTTCTATGGATGGCTTACAAAAGAAGAACCAATCTATACCAATGAAGCTTTGATCGCCATATCTGATGGTAACAGAAATATCAGCAGTTCAAAAGCACAACGGGAATTAAACTTTAAGGCCAGGCCAATAGAGGAAACGATAAGAGATACGTATGAGTGGTTTTTGAAAAATGGATATCTTGGCTAAATAATTTTCCCCTTCATCTGACATTTTCCATTCCACCATCTCCACAATGTTTACTGCCATCATTACATATCCCTATTATCAAAAGCTATTATTTGTTTGGATCGGTGTAGCCGTCATTACGTTCTTTATCCTTCTGCGCGTCACTGCACCATATGGGCGTCATGTAAGATCAGGCTGGGGTCTACAGATCAGCAACCGACTTGGATGGATACTCATGGAGGTACCGGTGATCCTGATCGTCTTATATTTCACGATTACTTCCTTCGACTCACAAACCATTTTGCCGTTGATCATGATCAGCTTGTTTTGTTTGCATTACATCAACAGGACATTTATTTTCCCGTTACGAATACATACGAACGGAAAAAAAATGCCATTAATCATTGTAGCCTCCGCTATATTTTTTAATATCATCAATGGCCTCTCCCTTGGTTACTATTTTAAATACTTCGCCCATTATCCGGACAGTTGGTTGTCAGATATTCGCTTTATTCTGGGTTTGTTGATTTTTATTTCAGGGTTGATCCTCAACTGGAAAGCCGATGAGATCCTGATTCATCTCCGTAAGCCAAATGAAACGCATTATGTGATACCGCAAACAAAGTTGTTCAGCCTGATCAGCTGTCCCAATTTATTTGGGGAATTGATCGAATGGGCAGGTTTTGCTCTTCTTTGTTGGAATCTGCCGGCACTGACTTTTTTTATATGGACAACAGCTAACCTGATTCCCAGGGCCATTTCCCATCATCGATGGTATAAGGAAAAATTCAATAACTATCCTCCTGAACGTAAAGCCATTATTCCATTCATCATTTAGATAGATTGCTCACCTAAGTTTGTCAGATTGAAGGTGTACAACCCGGAACATGAAAATCCGGATAACATTTCTGATATTGCCAGTCAAACTACTCACATTCAAAAAAACTTTTAATGACTGATTTTGACTGGCATTCACTACTACAACCCCAGTGGTACGTTGAGCATGGAGGCGTGTGGATTATCATGTTGATTGTCTTCGCAGAGACAGGTCTTTTTATGGGGTTCTTCTTACCTGGTGATTCACTATTGTTTGTGGCAGGTGTCGCCTGGGAAAACCTTGTGAAGGGTTTTTTTAATGTACCTCTTGTTCTCATCATGACCCTCATCTCGATTTTCGCGGTGTTAGGCAATCAGGTAGGCTATTGGTTTGGCCGGAAAATAGGTCCTGCGATGTATACCTGGACAGACAGATGGTACTTCAAACAGAAATATCTGCAACAAGCCAAAACTTTTTATGAAGATCATGGAAACAGCGCCATTTTTATGGCAAGGTTTCTACCCTTTATCAGGACGTTTGCGCCGATCGTCGCGGGCATCGTGCATATGGATAAAAAGAAATTTACCATGATTTCTGCTATCAGTGCATTTGTTTGGGTATTCACGATGATGTTGACCGGCAGATATCTGCATCAGATACTTCTAAAAAAATTCAATTATGACCTGACGAATGACCTGGAATGGATCGTACTGGGCATTATATTCGTATCTGTATTACCACTTCTATTCCGGATGTTGTGGAAGAAAGTCAAAAAAAATTAAGTGGTTCTATATCACTTCATTTAAATACATGACGAAATAATATTCCTTCATCAATATCATTTTTTTCAGCTTGCTTATGAATTTATCTCCTTCACTTGTTCGATCCTTGGGTCTCCGGTACGTGGTCGTCATTACTATCGCTAATATCATCGGCTCAGGTGTCTATAAAAAAGTGGCTCCGATGGCCGATCAGCTCAACTCTTCGGGCTGGGTGTTGATTGCATGGTTGCTGGGAGGTATCATCACATTGTTTGGTGCATTATCCAATGCGGAAGTAGCAGGATTACTTGCTGATACCGGAGGAGATTATGTGTATTATAAAAAAATATACAACAGGTTTTTTGCTTTTCTTTTTGGCTGGTCATTATTCACGATCATACAGACGGCTTCTATTTCTTCATTGGCTTATGTCTTTTCTCAGTCGTTTCAATCGCTTATCAATGTTCCTCCTACGTTGACCGGGTTGAGTGATTTTTCAATAGGAGGTGTATTTTTTCCTTTTGCCGATTTTACAACAAAAATAATTGCCGTCATCCTCATCATACTTCTGACCCTTGTCAATACAAAAAGTATAAAATCCGGTGCAGGTTTAAGTGATATCATTCTGTGGTTGGTTTATATTGGGATTGGAGTGATCATCATATTTGGATTGACCAGCACGCATGCGCATATCAACATGGCTTTTGATTTTAAAACCGCTGATCATTCACCGGTGACGATCAGTGCACTCTTCACGGCTATGCTTGCAGCTTTCTGGGCATATCAGGGATGGGCAACGATTGGTTATATCGGCGGTGAAGTAAAAGATGCCAACCGGAATATTCCGAAAGGAATAGCGATAGGTGTATTCATCGTGATTGGAATTTACCTGGTGATCAACATGACCTATCTCGCTATTCTGTCTATTCCGGAATTAAAGTCCATTCATGCTGCAGGAAATCAAATAGCGGCCATAGAAGCGGTGAGAATATTTTGGGGAAGCAAAGGGATGGCCTTCATTTCGATTCTGATCCTGATCACCACACTAGGTTGTACACATGCTACTGTCTATGCCAGTGCAAGACCTTATTATGCAATGGCCAAAGAAGGATTGTTTTTCAAATCAATGGCACGCTTAAATAAAACACAGGTTCCTGAAAGATCATTATGGCTTCAGTGTATCTGGGGATGCATACTTGTTTTCTCCGGTTCATTCGACCAACTTACGGACATGGTCATATTTGCTGTATTTATTTATTACGGTGCCACAGCGTATGGCGTATTCGTTCTTCGCAAACGAATGCCTGATGCACATCGTCCATACAAAGTGTGGGGATATCCGTTTGTTCCCGCGATCGTTGTCCTCTTCTGCATTGGTCTATTTATCAATACCGTTGTTACACAACCTCGTGAAGCCATATTTGGAATGGTATTAATTCTGACCGGCGTACCGATGTACTATTGGTTTACGAAAAAAAACTTGCAGTTGGATAACAATAGTCAATAGGCAAAAAGCAGAGAGCAATAAGCAATAAGCAATAAGCAAAACGAAATTTAAATTGCGTAAATGCTTCGACCTGCTGAACTTAACCTCGTCCTACAGCTCAGCAACACAGTGAAATTTGCAGCGAAAAAAGCAGGGTGCAAGGGGCAGGGGGCAGGGAGAAAATTAATTTGCATAAATCAGCGAAATTTGCGGCGAAAAAAGCAGGGGGCAGGGGCAGGGAGAAAATTAATTTGCGAAAATCAGCGAATTTTGCGACAAAAGAACAAAAATTGAAAAAAAATAAATCTTGAATAACCCACTCATCAAGTCCCATTCAGGGGATGGTTGCTGAGCTGTAGCAAAAGGATGTGTATGGCAATTCGAAGCATAGGAGCAAAACCGGGAGCCAAAAAAATAGTCATCCTGGGTGATTTCAACCCAAACTATCACACACACCTGGCCGTGAATGAAACCATCATTCATCTTTCAAATGCTGTCAACAACGAAGTGATATTTGAATGGGTGGATACCGATAAGTTTGAAATTGAAAATGAGTTCAATATGTGTTCAGGCTTATGGGTTGCATCAGGATCTCCTTACAAAGACATGGACAATGTACTGAATGCCATAAAATATGCGAGAGAAAATAATATCCCTATGTTTGGCAATTGCGGCGGATTTCAACACATGCTGATTGAATATGCCAGAAATGTCTGCGGTCTTCTTCAAGCCGATTCAGAAGAAACAAATCCCGATAGTAAAGAAATAATTATTTCAAAATTATCCTGCTCGCTCGTAGGCCAACAAGAAGAAATTTCAGTAAATGAAACATCTCAACTTTTTTCTTTACTTGGAAAAACTAATTTGACCGGAAAGTATCATTGCAATTATGCACTCAATCCAATCTACATCCCATTACTTGAATCGAATGGTATGAAGATGACAGCTACAAATCCGGAAGGAGATATCAGAGCCTTTGAAGTTCCATCACATCCTTTTTTTATTGGTACACTTTTTCAGCCGGCATTGACATCGACAGCTGAGGAGATAAGTCCGATTTTGATGGGATTTGCGAAAGTAGTATTGGTTAGTAAATAAAAAGGAAATAAGTTAACCGTAGTCTGAGACAACGGATAACTTATTTCCTTTTTATAAACTAACTTCTTTTCCCGATCTGGAAAGACAAATACCCATTGATAAATACAGGAGTATTATTCTCAATGATCATGATCGGCACGCGGCGGAAGAAGGCATCTACCATGAAACCGATTTCAAATGCTTTGACATATTCATCAAATGCACCCATACTGAAATGTGCACCTAGCCTGGCATGAAGTCCGGGGATAATAGAGATCTTATCAAACCCTTTGAAAAAAGAAGCAGGGCCTATGATCTTTGAATCATCAAGGAATATATCCGCATTATCTTTCGAATATCTTTCCGTGGAGACGTAATCTGTGAATCCATCATCCTTAAGTCTTGACAAATGCAGGTAATAGGGTTTCAACAAACCAATTGTGGCACCGAATTCATAATTTACGCCGACAGCTACTCCTTTTCGTTTGGCCTTATCTGAAAAATAAATTTTGTTCCCTACTCCACCTCTCAGGACCATCAGGTTATTCTGCTTCCCGAAAGTGAAACTATTCGAAGTACGTGTAAATGGATTTCCGGAATGAAATGTAATCGACTGTCTGTATTCTTTCGGATGGCGGATCAGGCCGAAATCAAACTGGTAATAATGCGTCTTATAAAAAGTCACGATTTTACCAAATTGCATAGCTACGGCAGCACCATTTGTATGTGGTCTGAGCTCTATGACTTTTTCCTGGTTGTATAATATCCCGACAGAACTATAATCAAGCTGTTTTGGTTGAACAATAGTCTGAGCTACAAGTATGTTGAGTCCGGCAGAACAGATACAAATGATGAATGCGATCGAAAACAAGGATTTCACTATCGGAAGATAGGGACTTTTTCTATTGGTCCTGCCTCTTTTTTTGAGGTGCTCAACATATGACTTCAGTGCGCTAAATTGACATTACCTATCTTTAGATGTCCCAAACCTATTTACATTGATCCATAACCTGTCTTCTCAAACATCTATCGCCAGCCAATACCTTGTGCAGTTGCGTGATGAAACCATTCAACTAGACCCTGTACTGTTTCGTCGAAACCTCTATCGATTCGGGCAGATCATGGCCTATGAGATCAGCAAAAAACTGCGTTACGAACCCGTTCAGACTGTCACTCCACTCGGTGTAGCAGAGTGCATGACACTCAATGATGATATTGTATTGAGTACCATTCTCCGTGCAGGCCTTCCGATGCATGACGGCATGCTGTCGGTTTTTGATAAAGCTGAAAATGCTTTTGTGTCCGCTTACCGCAGCAATCATAAAGACGGGACATTTGAAATTTCACTTGAGTATATCACTTCTCCTGAATTGGACAATAAGGTCTTGATCATCTGTGATCCGATGTTAGCAACCGGAGCAAGCATTGTCAAATCGATCAATGCTTTATTAGAATATGGCACCCCCCGTGAAATTCATATTGTGGCTATTATCGCTTCCAGTGCCGGTCTTGAATATGTCAATCTTGCATTTCCTGAGGCAAACATCTGGATAGGTCATGAAGACGAAGAACTGACGGCCCGATCCTACATTGTACCCGGACTGGGTGACGCAGGTGATCTTGCGTATGGGAAGAAGACGTATGATGGAGAAGAGTAAGGTTGGAATTTAGAATTAGAATGTAGGGGCGTGTTGCACCCGCCCCTACATTCTAATTCTAAATTCCGTTAATTCCGCTTCCGAAAAGTGCAAAATCATATTTCACCGGATCAGTAGAATCGAATTCCTTTAATCGATCAGTCAATTCCTTTGCAGCCTGCCAGTCATTTATTTTTCGATCCAACAAACCAAGCTGACGCGCTACATTTCCAACATGCAGATCTAAAGGAATGACAAGTTGCGAGGTAGATATTCTTTTCCACAAACCAAAATCCACTCCTTTGTCATCTTGTCTCACCATCCATCGGAGATACATATTCAATCGCTTGCAGGCAGATTTCCGTTCAGGAGTGGCAATGTGCTTACGCGTTCGCTCCATGACCCAGGGATGATCAAAAACCAGAGTATAAAAACCTGCAAGGCCATTGAATACATCTTCATCATCTGATGTGATCTGATCAGCAAATGCATCTTCCAGACTATCATGTTTTTGATAAAATCGTTGTAGTGAATCCGCAAGAAAAATAATATCATCAGGTTGAAGCGTCCGGTGTTTGAAGGTGAAGAATCTTTTTCTGTCTTTCTCCTGATGCTGTGTGATGAATTGATGTGGAGCACCATCCATCAATCTCAACAATTCATTCGCTTTGTTGATGATCGTGGGCCGTTGTCCCCACGCCATGATGGCCGCAAAGAATCCTGCAATCTCTATGTCCTGTAGCAATGAATATTGATGCGGAACAGAGATAGGATCTTCCGGAATGAAAGAAGGATGATTGTATTTTTCCGTTTGCTCATCCAGCCAAAGTTGCAATTTGTTATCGTGAATCGTCAATCGGGAGGCGTGAGTAGTGAGTCGTGAAAGGTCGTTTCGACTAACGCTCAACGACCCGCGGATTTTCAATTGATACAGAAATTTCTAAGACCGTGAAAAAGGTTATTTCATTTGAGTTCCTTCCTTGCAACAGATTAAAAATTGCGGATTCGTCGGCAATTGAATTTCAATTAAAGCTGTCTCTATCAGATAATCCGCGGGTCGTTGTGCTTCGACCAGCTTTACTCAACCTCGTGCTACAGCTCAGCATCCGCGTAAGTCGAAACTGTCTCAACAAGATAATCCGCGGGTCGTTGTGGGTTAATTAAAGCTGTCTCCATCAGATAATCCGCGGGTCGTTGAGCGTTAGTCGAAACGACCATGATTAGTTATCCAGCTTCTGACGGATTTCATTGATCTCATACGATTCAATCACGTCTCCGACTTTGACATCATTGAAGTTCTTGATGATGATACCACATTCCATTCCGGCTTTCACTTCTTTTACATCATCTTTAAACCTCTTGAGTGTGGCGATTTCTCCATGTACATTTTCCTTTGTCGGATAGATGACGATACCATCACGGATAAGCCTGATATGATTGTTCCGTGCGATCTTACCTTCTGTGACGATGCAACCTGCAACCGTTCCAATCTTACTGACTTTAAATATTTCTCTGACTTCAACCTGACCAAGGATCTTCTCTTCCTTCGTTGGTTCCAACATCCCTTCGATAGCGGCCTTGATCTCATTGATCGCTTCGTAGATGATGGAATACATCTTGATTTCCACACCTTCTTTCTCTGCCAATTTTCTGGCCGCAACGGAAGGCCTTACCTGGAAGCCAATGATGATGGCATCAGAAGCTGACGCCAACAATACATCTGATTCTACAATCTGACCAACAGCCTGATGGATGATGTTAACCTTGATCTTCTCAATGGAGAGTTTTTCAAGTGAATCTGCCATAGCTTCGATCGATCCATCCACGTCACCCTTGATGATGAGGTTAAGCTCTTTGAAACTTCCCAATGCGAGACGACGTCCGATTTCATCAAGTGAAATTCGTTTGTTAGCCCGGTTGCTTTGTTCACGATTTATTTGTCCCCGGTATGCAGCTACTGATCGTGCATCCTGTTCACTTTCATACTCGCGGAATTTTTCACCTGCTTGTGGAGCACCGTTGAGGCCCAGTACAAGTACAGGAGCGGATGGTCCTACTTCTTTTACTTTTTTACCACGCTCATTGAACATGGCTTTTACTTTACCACTGAATGATCCTGTGACGATGATATCTCCTACAGCGAGGTTACCTGTTTGTACTAATATCTTGGTCACATAACCACGCCCTTTATCCAGTGATGCCTCAAGTACTGTTCCTACAGCTAAGCGATCCGGATTTGCTTTAAGGTCAAGAAGTTCTGCTTCAAGAAGAATTTTCTCCAGCAGTTCATCTACATTATGACCTGTCTTGGCAGAGATATCAGAAGATTGGATTTTACCACCCCAGTCTTCAACCAATAAATTCATCCGTGACAATTCTTCTTTTATCTTTTCAGGATCTGCTCCATTTTTGTCAATTTTATTGATCGCAAAAATGATCGGGACACCCGCAGCTTGTGCGTGACTGATAGCTTCTCGCGTCTGAGGCATGATGCTATCATCCGCAGCGATGATGATGACAGCTATATCCGTCACTTTCGCACCACGTGCACGCATCGCCGTAAATGCTTCGTGACCCGGTGTATCCAGGAACGTAATCGACTTGCCTGGTTTTACTTCTACTTCATATGCACCGATGTGCTGTGTAATACCTCCTGCTTCACCACCGACGACATTCGCACTACGTATATAATCGAGTAGAGATGTCTTTCCATGATCGACGTGTCCCATGACGGTGACAATCGGCGGTCTTGGTTTGAGATCAGCGGGATCATCCACCACTTCTTCTTCAAAATAGGTCTGATCTTCAGCAGACACAAACTCTACTTCAAACCCAAATTCTCCGGCTACAAGCTCGATGATTTCTGCATCGAGACGTTGATTGATAGAAACGATCACACCCAGATTCATACAAGTCATGATCACATCCGTGACCTGCTGATTCATCACACTGGCCAATTCAGAAACAGAAACAAATTCTGTCAACTGTAATTTTGTATCGTTGACTTCTGAGGTTAGTAATTCCTGACGATCGACTTTATCTCTGCGGGATTCCCTTCTTATTTTCTGACGCTTGCTCTTTCCTCCTGAGAGGCGGGCCATTGTAGCGCGTATCTGATCATCGATCTCTTTCTTCGAAACCTCTTTGACATCATCACGTCCACCATGACGCACCGGACCTTTACGTGCACCAGCTCCTGCTCCTGCACCACCACCTGTACCGCCACCACCTGAAGTTGTACCGGTAGCACCACCTGTCTGAGGACGTGCTCTGTTATCAGGTCGGCTTTCATAGGTGCCGCCACCGACATTCTTACGTTTGCGTTTGCGTTTTTGCTGAGTGCTGTTGTCTGAAGAAGCGAGTGGTTTTGTTTCCTTGTCTTTCTTTGCTTTGGCTGCTAATCTCTCTTTCTCCTTTTCTTTTTCCTTCTTGACCTTGGAAGAATCAAACTTATCTGTATCGATCTTACCCAGGATCGTCAAACCTTGCAGTTGAGGTGCTTCAGCCTTGATCAGCTCATCTTCTTTCTCTTTCTCTTCAACAGGTTTTACTTCCGGTTTTATTTCTTCCCTGACAGGCTCAGGAATATGGACTTCTTCAGGTACTTCTTCTTTTGCTTTTGTCTCCGGAGCTTTTGGCGTAAGGTCGATTTTACCTACGACTTTTACTTTCAGTTTTTCTCTTTCCTGAACTTCAGTTTTTTGCACCGGTTTCTCAACAGGAGGTGCAACAGGTGTCGCGACTGGAGCCTCTTTCTTAACTGGCTCGTGAGCAACAGGTGCTACCACATCAGCAGCTTTCACAGGTCGGGCACCGATGACCATGTTATTAGCCTGTTCCTTGATGGCAATGTTACCGCCAAATTCCTGAAGTAGCATGTTGTGCATCTCTTCAGAAATCATGCTTGTCGGCTTGGCTTCTACGGCAAATCCTTTCTTAGAAAGGTATTCCACGATACTATCCGTACCGACATTTAATTCTTTGGCAACTTTAACAAGTCTTTGCTGCATATATGGTATTCAGTTCACAATCTCCTTCGCTATCTTTTTAATGACAAAGAGATTCAAAATCAACTATCCTCAAATTCGGTTGTAAATATCCGTAAAATTTCATCCACTGTTTCTTCTTCAAGATCAGTCCGGCGCACTAACTCTTCTTTACTCAGTGCTAACACACTCCTCGCTGTATCAAGACCAATTCCCTTCAGCTCATCGATGATCCATGGTTCCAATTCATCTGAAAATTCATCGAGGTCGACATCTTCATTGTCCGCATCAGAACTATCTCTAAACACATCTATTTCAACTTCGGTCAGCCAACTCGCCAATTTAATATTTGAACCGCCTTTACCGATCGCCAATGATACCTGATCAGGCTTAAGAAATACACTAGCCCGTTTAGTTTCATTATTGATTTCAATGCTTGATACTTTCGCCGGTGTCAAAGCACGTTGAATAAAGAGAGAAAGATTATTGGTAAAATTGACAATATCAATATTCTCATTTCTCAATTCACGTACGATACCATGTATCCTAGATCCTTTCATCCCTACACATGCTCCTACCGGATCAATACGATCATCATAAGATTCAACAGCGACTTTTGCTCTTTCTCCCGGAAGACGTACGATCTTCTTGATCGTGATCAGTCCATCTTCTACTTCAGGCACTTCCTGTTCCATCAGTTTCGCGAGGAACATATTATCTGTCCTTGAGATGATGATGACCGGATTATTATTTTTCATTTCCACCTTCTTGATGATCGCACGTACCATGTCACCTTTTTTGAAATAATCACCACGGATCATTTCAGTTCTGGGTAGCAGGAGTTCATTGCTGGTGGCATCATCAAGGATGAGAATCTCTCTTTTCAATATCTGTTGTACTTCAC
>JBATMM010000135.1:0-7232 GCA_049289835.1 Saprospiraceae bacterium
ATCCTGATGATGAAAGTATTCTCTACGCGATTTCATCTTCAAGCCATTCCCTGAAAGGAATTCTCGTTGATGGTTTTGGTACAAGCTCCGAATCACTGACGCAGGATATGATTGAAAAACTGGCTAAATCTTCTTGAGTATTTCTAAGAATTTAAATCCCACTCGTTTACCCTTTTAACCGATTCATCTTTTAACCCCTTCTCCTCCGTTACTGATTACCGATTACTGCTTACCGAATACTACCTTTGCTTTTCTTGGTCCCGTAGTACAACGGATAGTATGAAGGTTTCCGGAACCTTAGATTGGGGTTCGATCCCCCACGGGACTACAACTAATTCTTTCTGGATTTTTTCCATGCAATCATTTAAACCCACCGCAGAATAGATTGAGGTGCCAATAACACAGGGCTGAATTATTTTTACCACTCACAACATTTCATTTCACAAACCCTCTCTATCATGATGCAATACTATCCCCTCGCCCCGGGCAATAAATGGGAATACAAACAAAAAGACGGAAGTCTCTATACCAATTCTGTCGTAAGCGTCAATGGCCCCATCGTGACGATGAAGAATAGCACCGTGCCCGATAACACATTAGTCAAAGTGGAGAACGGAATCATGTACAATGAACTGCTGGCAAAAGACAACTATCAATTATGGCTTAAAGATGATCTAAAAAAAGGCGAAACCTGGGATGCCACATTCACAGCCAATGGACTGAATAGCATCATGGCCTTCACCGTAAAAGAAACAGGCATCACCAAAGAAGTCAATGGTAAAACATACCCCGACGTGGTGATGCTTGAATCAGAGAGTAAAATCAACATGAATGGCAATCTGATCAGCACTCAGTTTTTTACACAATACTATTATGCTAAAGGAATAGGATTGATCATGACCACCTCATCCATGGGCGATGTGCATACCTTGCAAAACTATGTGTTGAATTAAAAAAGCGAACCGTGGGTATCCTGCCTAAAATTTATATCCAAACGACACACCGCCATAATACGGCCAGAAAAAACCATTGCCAAAAACAGGACACATAAACGCTCTGAACGTAAATCCTCCATTTTGCGGCTGCATCCTGTACCCAAATATAAGATGCCCGAATGTTCCGGAAGAAATCCCTTCACCGGAAAGATCGCCTGTCCCGAATACCGGGGTGACTCCACCACCAATTTCAAAATAATTTTTACTGTCCTTGCCTAAAAGATAATTTATTCCGAGAGGAAGAAAAATCACACCTGAACCATCAACGCTGAAGACCCCGGCGCCAATTCGTCCACCAATACCCGATTCTTTGGACGTAAACCGAGTATCAAAATTAAAGGACGCCAGGCCCGGTCCTCCTAATTCAAAAAATATGTCTTTAGCCGCCTGAGCCGATACGATTTGCGTCAGTGCAATAATCGTAGTGATAAGAATAAATAATTTTTTCATAGTTAAGTTTTTATTCGTACCAAGATAGGTGAATTATAGAATATGAAATTCAGTTCTGTTTTAAAAATCAGTTAAGGCTTGTTTTAAATATTCCTTAATGCATTTTCCTTAAAATACTATCTTACTCTCTATAAAATCAACGCAATCCTATGAAGATGGAAATCTCGTCCAATTTTGACAGCGGCAATATTGAAGTGGCCGGCTTCGATGCAAAGAAAAATGAATTCCGTCTGCGCATCAGAAAGGATACCAACTCTGATTTCCTCCAATGGTTTCACTTTAGGCTCACAGGCGGGGCAAAGAAAAACTGCAAGCTTTCCATCATCAATGCCGGTAAAACAGCATACCCGGAAGGATGGAAGGGCTATAACGTCTGTGCATCTTACGATCGTGAGGAATGGTTCCGCATTCCCACAACATATGTCAACGGTGTACTCAAATTCAATTTTACACCTGTCCACAATGCTGTATACTTTGCATACTTCTCACCATACTCTTACGAAAGACATCTTGATCTTATCCATCAGGCGCAGCTGGCACAAGATGTCAGTGTTGAAGTCGTCGGAAAAACATTCAACGGCCTCAATATCGATATGCTCGTCATCGGAAAACCACGAAAGGATAAAAAAATAATCTGGGTCATCGCCCGCCAACATCCCGGCGAACCTATGGCTGAATGGTTTATCGAAGGATTTTTAGAACGACTTCTGGATCCTTATGATTCAGTTTCGAATAAGCTTTTAGAAGATGCTATTTTTTATGTCGTTCCCAACATGAACCTTGATGGATCCATCGCAGGCAATCTACGTTCAAGTGCTTCCGGTGCAAATCTCAACCGTGAGTGGCAGAAGCCAACTAAAAAAATGAGCCCTGAAGTTTATTATGTCCGCAATAAAATCCACGAAACGGGTATCAATCTTATGCTGGATGTGCATGGCGATGAAGAGCTGCCTTATAATTTTATCGCTGCATCTGAAGGTATTCCTGACTACACGGAGTATCTGTCCACATTGGAAAAGAAATTCATCAACCATTGGATGGAGACATGTCCTGATTTTCAGGATACGCACAAATATCCCTTTGATAAATTCGGCGAAGCTAATCTGACCCTATGCAGTAACTACATTGCTCAACGTTATGGTTGTTTAGCATTGACGATTGAAATGCCTTTTAAAGACAATGCAGATATGCCTGATAAAAAATACGGCTGGTCAGATGTGCGTTCGCGCGTGCTCGGTGCTTCTGTTTTGAATCCAGTACTCAATGTGTTGCCATATTTGGGTTGAAAAATTAAACACACTCAACTGAATACCTTGTTCAAGAGCCAGCCACTCTTTAAAAAATTAGACTCTTTTCAATCAGGCAACAATGATTTCATGATGTCTGCATTGATTGTATAAGCCCGCACAAATGAATCATCAACATGTGCATAAAGAACTCCTGAACCTTTTTCTGTTTCTACAAACTGGCTGGCGAAAGTTATTGTTTTCGCCTCACTATCCTGTATGAACGGCTCCGGTGAAACCCAATCTATTTTTCCATTTTCAAAATCATAAATAAACAAGCCTACGGAAAACATGCCATATTTAATTTTATCTCCTTCCTTATGATTTGCTTCACGACCGTTTATTATACCTAAACGCCTGCCTTCACCGACATCCATAAACGTATCAGGTAAAATAGGTCCGGGCGAAGCATGACCAGCAATCCACGCGATTGTATATTCTTCAGGATTAAACAATGTATCTCCGAATTTCCATGGCTTCCCCATATCTTCTGCTATAGCCACACGAATAGTTGAATACCAAAATTCCTTCCCCTGAGCAGCGGACTCCACAAGATTGTAGCGGAATTTATTTTTATTGACAGGTGCTATTGAAACTTCTTTTCCACTGATTCCTTCTTTTCCGGACATGAGTACAGGCATAGTCATCTCTAGCGAATCCATATCTTTCCCTATGGCATGACCAAGATGAATTAAGTCGGGCTGATGATTTCTGCTTCGCAATGGAATTGTAAAATACACATGCATCATACCGGTCTTTTCATCTATCCAGATATCCGGATCTTCAAGACCGATAAATTCCCGTTCCTTTCCGCATATCTGATCTATTATTTCTGATTCGTTTTTGATCACCAATCGATCTCCTATTTCAAAATGTTCGGGAGAACACTGTTGTACTTTATGCAATTCGCTTCTATCAATATAGCCGGCCACTTGTAGATCGCCCTCGCGGCTTGTGATACATCGAACCATGCCTTCCTTATATCCTCCTCGCGGATTGAGCGCGACTGACATTACATATTCGAAGCCCGCACCGGCACCAATTGCTTTGCCGGAATGTTCAAAATAGTAATTGCGATTGACCATATTAAAACTACCTCTTCCATGAAATCCGCGGGTCGTTGAGCGTAAGTCGAAACAACCTCCACTATGAAATCCGCGGGTCGTTGAGCGTAAGTCGAAACGACCAATCCGTCATCTCTCCGTGCTCAACACCATCTTCAGATTCAACTTCGCTGCGATCGACATGACATCGACGAGATCCTGAACTGTAAGTGATTTGGCAATACGAAGCACCACCGTAGGATCTTCATTACGTTTGATCGCATCAGCCAATGCACCTTCAAGCATTGCAGATGGCACTTCGTTGGAGTTGACATAATATTTCAAATCCTCTGTGACAGTTAGCGTAAGGGGTTGCTTGGCCAGTTGGCTTGTCGTGTCTGACTTTGGAAGGAGTATCTTGATGATATTCGCGTTTGACATCGTGGCGATGATCAAAAAGAATAGTAACAGGAAGAACATGATGTCATTCATCGCTGACATCGCATCCTCATCGTGAAAGGCTCTTCTTTTTCTGAGTTCCATTTAGCGCACAGGTTTTTGAAGGCCTTTGATAAATTCCAATACTTCCTTCTGAAGATGCAGTGAGAAATTATCAATTTTTGTCAACAGGAAGTTGTACCCCATAAATGCAACAACGCCGACAACCAAACCGGTTGCAGATGAAATCATTTTCTGATACAAACCCCCGGAAATCGTGCCAATGGAAATATCAGCTGTCTGAGAAATATTATAGAAGATCAGGATGACCCCGAGTATCGTACCGATGAATCCAAGACGCGGTGCTATACCGGACACCATGCTGATATAACCCATCTTGCTTTCCATTTCACCCATCTCTATATTGGACTGCACTTCAAGAGCCTTTTCAATATATTCAATCGGTTTTCCGATCTGCGAAACACCTGCTTTGATGACATTGCCCAGTGAGCTGTTAGATTGATCACACAGCAAGCCGGCAGAGTCAAACTGGCCTAGTGATATTTTATCGAGTACCGTGTTGACAAGGTTGCCATCGATTTTGGATCGCTCACGGATAAAGATGTATTTGCTGATGATAAATGCGATCGAGATGAGAGACAGGATGATCAGCGGTATCATCACCGGACCTCCTTTAAACAGGATATCGATCATCCTCAAACTTGTACCCGGAGCCACTGCTGTAGAATCAACTGCGGTGGTTGTTGCTTGCAAGAAAAATCCAATCATTGTTGTCTAGTTGATATTTATTGTTGCAAAATTACTATTAAACCCCAAAGGAACGAAAATTTATATAAATAATAGCGTAGATGTTTTATGTCCTGATATTCAGGGTTTTAATGAAGTAAATTGAAGGGATTTCCGATTTAACAGGATAAATACTTTCATCAATAACGATGCAGGAATACTGTCTCGTATGTGACGGGTGGCTTCGAGCGCACATCATGCACCGCGTAACATGCGGTTGAATTCATTATGTTCATGTCCGAATCAAAAGGGAGCTGAGCATGTCGCCGTCACGCATCGCGTGACAGACGCTCGAAGCTCATCACCTTCAACCCTATCGCACAATGAAGACATCGTCGCATATCGCAATAGTTTTTTTTGAGGTGTAGCATGGCCTGTGTTTGTCCTGCATCTTCCGCTTTCCACCCACATGATTCCCAGCCTTTGATCACCGCATTTTTCTCCCCAGGCATTTGAGAGAGCAAATGGACCGCCCGTTCTTTCATATTCTGCAACCCCTGCATTTTAGCATACACGAACATGAACGGTGCTACCAGATTTATCACCAGTGCGTGTGCCGTTTCTTTTCCAAGTCTCTTCGTAACGGGTGGTGCATCATTTTTGAAATGATAATGATCATTCCAATAATCCTGATCAGGTACTACCATAAAGCGTTTGATCCAATCTTCCGGTGACTCTATATCAGTAAGCAGAGAAATAAATTGTGGAGTATCTGCAACTATTCTGGCCAACTGAGCCAGACGGATAGTTGGAAAATGTACCGGCCGCATGCGCATAAACTTCCATCGCAATGAAGGCATCGGTTGTATCCCATATTTGATTTTTAAAAAATCAAACTCTTTTTTCAGTGAAGCCGGATATCCTGTGCTCATTTCTTTTGTCAGCATTCCTGCCACACCAAACAATAATGCCTCTATCTGATCTGTACGGTCTCCATGCTTTCTCAATACTTTTAAAGGAAGTTTTAATGCGAGGCTTTCCATTGCATCACTATTGGCAGGTGCGCCGAGTTGTCTGGACAACACAACAAAAAAAGCCTGCTCCCAATCATGTCCACATCGTTCAAGAATTTTATGGATGTTTTCTGTTTTACTTTCCAGTCGTTCAGACATCAATCGTTCAAGCCATGAAGTGCGTGTAATACTGGCTACAGATGCCAATGATGAAGCACATGGAACCCACTCTTCATTGTTCATCAGATGATGGTATCGATCGAGCAGAATACGATCCACTCTTTCTGCTAATTCAATGCAAGGAATGCGTGTACCTGCAGAGGTAAATACCGGCTGATCTTCGATCCACACCACATGCAATATGACATTGTTGTAATGCGTATCCTGATCATGTCGGTGTAGATACCATTCTGAGCTGCGGATATGGATTTCTACATGGCCTGCCCAGACCTGGTCATCGATACGGATACGTGACTGAAGAAAATCAGGTCCCTGGTCCCGGTTCGGTATTCCCGTCTGAAGGATTTCTACTGCATTAGATTCTGTGGTCTTTAACTCTTCCTGGTTGAATAGTTTCCTGTGCCAGATAAAGTGTAATAAATGCTCCTGCATTTTTCATTTGCGGAGAAGTATTTCAAAACGCATGGGGAACTCATTTTTAGCATCGGCTTCAAAAAACTCAGATGAGTCTACCCGCCATTCGTTCATGTCAATCTCCGGAAAGTATATGTCTCCAACCACCTCAGACATGACCACTGTGAGGTATATTTTTTCAAGTAAATGCATAGATTGTTCAAAAATCTTTCCACCACCGATGATAAAGGCTTCTTCCTCCCCCTCTTCAAAGGCATAACTAATGGCCTCTTCGATCGAATGCAACACGATGACTGAGGAAGAAATAAAGAACGGATCCCTTGTCAGGACAATATTAGTCCTTCCCTTCAATGGTCTGTAATCCAGGGAGACAAAACTCTCCCGTCCCATGATCACATGATGACCGACCGTCGTCCGTTGAAAATATTTCATATCCCGTGGCAGATGCCATGGAAGCCCTCCATCTCTCCCAATCACCCGATTGGTACTCATCGCTACAATAGCACTTATGATCATGACTATGTTTTTTGCCCCTAAATCCCCTAAAGGGGACTTATTTGCTAGATTAATGAAAAGATACTTTTTACTTGAATTTTAAGCCTTTAAACATAAGTCCCCCTGACGTTCGAGTGTCTCTGACCTCGAACCAGACTAGACCTTCTGACC
>JBATMM010000136.1:0-3459 GCA_049289835.1 Saprospiraceae bacterium
ATCTTATGCACTTCCTTTTGATTTTCATCAATGAAAAGTAAACCGGTCAACACTTCTCCTTTTTCATTCGCTTCTCGAACAGCATGAATAGCCGATAATCTGTTAGTAGGATCCCAGCCGGCTTCAAGAGCACTTAAGCGTATTTCAGATCCATCATGCATCTCGATGACTTTATTTTCACCGGGAGCGACAGATGCAGTGATCTCACTTTTTACAGGCACAAAATCAGCTATCGATGTTGACTCCATATGATCACGCACATAGGTATATGATTTTGTGGAAGTGGTCGTGTTATTAAATGTCACGCATGGTGAGAGTACATCAATCAATGCAAAGCCTTCGTGGCTTATCCCAGCTTTAATCAATGGAATGAGTTGATGCTTGTCACCTGAAAAACTACGCGCGACAAAACCCGCACCCAATTCCAATGCAAGTCCTGCCAGATCAATCGAACTGAACATAGTAGGAATACCTGCCTTCCCCATCGAACCCGGATCAGCAGTAGCAGAATCCTGACCTTTCGTAAGTCCATAACATCCATTATTCATCACGATGTAAAGCATGTTGAGTTTGCGTCGTACGACATGAGCAAATTGTCCCATGCCGATTGAAGCTGTATCACCATCACCACTCACACCTATATAAGTCAGATCACGATTAGCAAGTACAGCACCAGTAGCCACAGAAGGCATACGTCCATGAACTGAATTAAATCCATGACTATGCGCCATGAAATACGTTGGTGTTTTTGAAGAACAACCTATCCCTGAAATCTTAGCTATGCGATGCGGAGGAATAGCTAATTCAAAACAAGCCTGGATGATAGCCGCACTGATCGAATCATGTCCGCAACCTGCGCACAATGTGGACAAAGCACCTTCATAATCCTTCTGATGAAATCCTAATGAATTGGTGGCAGAAGATGGATGGCGGAAATTTGGTCTCTTGTAGCTCATATGAATGGAACAGAAGCTGATTGAGGTTGTGGGATGTGGTTATTAATCTGGCGGATGATTTGATCCGCTGTGATCGGCATGCCGTCATAATTAAGAACAGAAAGCAAACGACGTGGATCAACTTCCAGTTCGTTGATTAGGATGGTGCGCATCTGGCCATCACGATTTTGTTCGATCACAAAAACTTTCTCATGATCAAGAATAAAATCAATGACGGTCTGAGGGAATGGACAAGCTTTCAATCGCATGCCATCAATGGCAATATCTTGTTTTCGTAAAGCGTCAAGAGCCTCCAATGCAGAATCCGTAGTGGTTCCAAAAAACAAAGCCCCAATTTCAGCAGAATTTGTATCAGGATAAAATTCTGGTGCCGGGACAAGTGTTTTTGCGGTATTCCATTTGATCAGAAGCCTATCCATGTTGCGCTTATATACGGCTCCATCTTCAGAGTATCCGGCGTATTCATCCCGGGATGTTCCCCGTGTAAAGAATGAACCTTTCGTTGGATGTGTCCCGGGTAATGTGCGGTATGTAATACCATCCTTATCGGTATCAAGATATCGTCCAAACTTATCTATATTATTCAGTTCATCTGATGAAAGAACTTTACCGCGATCATATTTTTTCTTGGGATCCCAGGTGAGTGGATCGCTGATATGATCATTCATGCCGAGATCAAGATCCGTCATCACCATGATGGGTGTCTGAAGGCGTTCGGCGAGATCAAATGCCATCGCGGTCATTTCAAAACATTCAGCCGGAGTAGATGGAAATACTAAAACATGTTTTGTGTCACCATGCGATGCATAAAATGCTGAAATGATATCCGCTTGCTGTGTTCTTGTAGGCATTCCCGTCGAAGGACCGGCGCGTTGAACATCAATCAGCACTGTTGGAATCTCAGCAAAATAGGCAAGGCCAAGGAATTCATTCATCAACGAAACACCAGGGCCACTTGTAGCTGTAAATGCACGTGCGCCATTCCAGTTTGCACCGATGACGACACCTATTGCTGCAAGCTCATCTTCAGCCTGAATGATAGCATATTTATTTTTTCCGGTTGCTTCATCTACTCTTAGCTCTTTAGCATAATGTTCGAATGCGTCAGCGACTGAAGTAGAAGGGGTGATCGGGTACCAGGCCATCACTGTTGCACCGCCATAAACGGCGCCTAAACCACAAGCGGTATTTCCATCCATCATGATTTTCCCTTTTGTCAATTCAAGAGGAGAGACATGAAAACTCAATGGACATTTCCAATGCGTTTTAGCATAATCAATTCCGAGATCAAGTGCTTTGACATTATTGGCGACGACTTTTTCTTTTCCGGGAAACTGATCATTTAGTAATCCAATGATTACATTCTTATCAATATTTAATAGTGCAGTTAATGCACCAACATAAATTATGTTTTTGAAAAGTTGTCTGAAGCGAGGATCGGAGAAATGTGCATTGCTCAATTCCATCAGAGGTATTTCGAGATACTGCAGATCTTCTCTTCTTTTTTCTTTGGCAAGCGGCCAGGTACTGTCATACATAAAATATCCTCCGGATATCATCGATTTCATATCCTGGTCGATGCTCTGAGGATTGGTACTCACCATGAGATTGATGCCTTCACGTCTGCCGACATATCCTGATCCATTGACTCTGACTTCATACCAGGTGGGTAATCCCTGGATATTGGAAGGAAAGATATTCTTGGCAGATACAGGCACGCCCATCCTGAAAATGGATTTGGCAAACATGGTATTAGCACTTGCAGATCCTGTCCCATTGACGTTCGCAAACCGAACGACGAAATCATTTACACCACCTCTAGATGACATACATGCGAAGCTTTTGTGGTATTGTAGAAAAATTTCTGCATATCCCATGCTGATGTGGGACAACGTTCTGCACATAATCCGCAGTGCAAACACACGTCTTCATCTTTAACCATGATGCGCATCGTAGGCAGTAGATCGGAAACATATAAATCCTGTGATTTATTCGTAGCCGGCATAGTCAGATGCTGACGTAGTACGTCTTCATCATCATTGGTTGTAAATGTGATACATCCTGTAGGACATATATCTACACAAGCGTCACACTCGATACAACGGCTTTTTTCAAATACAGTCTGAACATCACAATTGAGGCAGCGCTCTGCCTCTTTAAATCCGGTGAGTTCATCAAATCCTAACTCAACTTCAATTTTTCTATTTTGAAGAGTAAGATCTTTACTGGCGTGTGGAACTTTGTACCGATGGTCATCGACTACATAATTATCATAGCTCCATTCATGAATACCCATCTTCAGACTGTACAGATTAGTCATCGGATCAGGTCGTACGTGTACATCGGCATTTTGACAAAACAGATCTATCGAAACAGCAGCTGAGTGACCATGTGCGACAGCAGTGATGACATTTTCAGGGCCGAAAGCAGCATCTCCACCAAAAAATACTTTTGATAATGAGGATTGGAAAGTAGTCTTATTGACCACCGGCATTTCCCATTC
>JBATMM010000137.1:0-18095 GCA_049289835.1 Saprospiraceae bacterium
GCAGCCTGTATTGGATGTGGTGCCTGCGTTGCTGCCTGCCCTAATGGAAGCGCAATGTTATTCACAGCAGCTAAATTTTCTCACCTCGCCTTATTGCCTCAGGGAGAAATAGAAAACGAACGTCGTGTCCAGGCCATGGTGGCTCAAATGGACAAAGAAGGCTTCGGCAAATGTTCGAATACCTATGCATGTGAAGCAGAATGTCCAAAAGAAATATCCGTCTCCCATATTGCACGATTGAACAGATCTTACTTCAAGAGCATGCTCACGAGCAAATAAAAAGTATTCAGTATTCAGTATTCAGTATTCAGTTATCAATAAATAGTAAATAGTAAATAGTAAATAGTAAATAGTAAATAGTTTTTTATTACTCCGCTATTTGAAGTTTCCTATTCAATTTATTCCTTTTTAAAACTTACCTGATTGCCAAGGATGATCAATTGATCAGACAGAAGATAAGCCTTGCAATAATACAGTTTACCGGGAATCAGGTTCAATGTTTTCTCTGCAGTAATTTCTCCCTTCTGTACAATAACATGGGAAAGAATCTTATTAGAATCGACCAAACTTGGATTTGAATATATAGACCAGATAAAACCTGATTCTGTTATAGGGTCATCAGGTCGATTTATAATATTTCCGTGAAACATAAAATTGTCTCCACTTCGCTCAACAGGTAATGTTTCAACAAAGGGCCACTCCGAAGGCAATTCCTTTTCATTCCTACAGGATAACAATAAAATCAGGCTGAGAAGGAAGATATATTTCATAATCACAAGTTGATTCCGGCAAGAATTGTAAAATAGGTGAAACTGGAATAGTAAGGCGGATTGATGTATCGAATGTTTGAAATACCATGGGACCTTTCGGCCCTAAGTTCAAGAAAAACTTCATGCTTGTCAAGGAATGGTTTCGAGATTCCAAATCCTCCCCAAATACCCAGATGAAAAGTTTGACTGTCCATGACATCCATTTTTTCTGTCGAGATAATATTACCCCTGACGATTTGCCGGATCCATTCATCTTCTGACTTAAGATTAAAATTTACGGACCCACCAGCTTTGATGTAAGGAATAAGTCCTCTGGTTTTTAATTTAAACGTTAGTCCTGCAGGAATCTTTAATTCAGTGAAGCTGAAGTTGACATAATTATACTCGTCGTTCATTTTATCCTCGAAAGAAGTAGAAGAATATCTGATGTGGGTTAAAAAAACATCTCCCTCGAATAGAAGTGACTCAATATTTCTTGGAGAATAAAATTCAAAGCCGATTCCACCGGTTATTGTGTTCGATTTTGAATAAGGTAATCCGATGGTGGCTTCTCCATATGCAGTAGCTCGTACATCGAATATGGAAGAAGTCATTCCTGCCATCGCCTTCAATGACAATGAAAACCAGGGTTTGCCTGATTTCATCTCCTTCGTTTTAAACCCCAGGCAAGTATTCAGATCTCTGACAATATGTATTAATGGCTTGTCATATAATTGCACCCGATCCAATTCCGAAATAAGCTCCTTACAGTCTTTGATGAGATAGCGAATCACGTTGAGGTTCTTTGGTGATGGTTTTTTAATCTCCAAATTATGGATAGTGACAAGAACCGGATCGAAAGTGATTTGTTGAAATGTATCTTTCCCTGTCTCAATGAAATAATATTCGAATGTCTTAAGCAATGAATAATGACCTTCGAGTAGCACTTCAAGAAAAGATTGATGTTTTGATGAATCTTCCCCTATCCATCTACTCACATAAGTAGCATCGCCATCATATCCATATCCTTCCAGATCCGCCGGCAGATAGGTTATAAATTCTGATTCCCGATCCGCTTTATACCTGCAGAATTCGAAATTCTTTTTTCCTTCATTATAATCAATCCATCCCTTCCTTACTTCTCCTCCATGAAGAATGATGGCTCCCTCTCTGAGATCACTTTGAGCGCTGGCATTCATAAGACTAGACGCAGTGACGATCACAGCAGCAAGATATCGGTAAACCAACTGCTTAATTTTCATATAGATATAGAACTCATTCAAATGTAACAATAAAAAAGAGAGCAGATTCAGACACAATAAAAGACGCCATGCATTTGAAAAAACAATACCTTGTTCAGTAGAAACTATTACAAAACCAAATGAATATAAAATTTTGCGGAGCCGCCCGACATGTCACCGGCAGTTGCCATTTGCTTACTCTTGACAATGGCTATACAATCCTTCTCGATTGTGGATTATTCCAGGGTAGTTATAAAGAAGATCTTATTGCCAATAGTGAGTTCCTGTTTAATCCTGCAGACATCGATTGTGTGGTCTTGTCCCATGCCCACATGGATCATTCAGGCCGATTACCACTTTTGGTCAGGAGAGGTTTCAAAGGAAATATTCATTCGACACATGCCACCAGGAGTCTGTGTGCTATCATGCTACTCGATGGTGCATTTATCCAGGAAAAAGATGCGGATTATTTCAACCGTAAACATCAGGGCAGACAAGGTGAGTCCGAATTAGTACAAGAGCCCTTATATACCTCAGAAGATGTCGATAAGACCATGGATATGTTTTTGGGATATCCTTATGATCAATGGCATCAGATCTGTCCCGGTGTAAAATTGATGTATACGGATGCAGGCCATATTCTGGGCAGTGCCTCAGTAGCATTGGAAATTGAAGAAAACGGAAAGAAAACAATTTTAGGTTTTACCGGTGATATCGGCCGTCCGAACAGGCCTATCCTCAGAGATCCGCAACCCTTACCTGCTTGTGATTACCTCATCTGTGAATCAACCTATGGTGATCGGAAACACGAATCCCTTCCGAATGAAATGAATCATTTTCTGGAAGTGATTAAACATACCTGCATTGATAAAAAAGGTATGTTGATCATCCCGGCCTTCAGCATCGGACGCACACAGGAGATCGTGTATATGCTCGACCAGGCCAGCAATGCACATATGTTGCCGCCGATCAAGGTCTATGTTGATAGTCCGCTTGCAGTCAATGCCACTACGGTGTACGGTTCGCATCCCGAATGTTATGACAATGAATTGCACAAATATCTGCTGACGGATGATAATCCATTTGGATTCAATGATCTCATCTATATCCGTGATGTCGAACAATCGAAAGCTCTCAATACGAGTAAAGAACCTTGCATCATCATTTCTGCATCAGGTATGATGAATGCGGGACGTGTCAAACATCACCTGGCCAATCACATCGAAGACAATAAAAACACGATCCTGATCGTCGGCTACTGTACACCGGATACACCGGGAGGTATGTTGAGAGCCGGTGTCACCACAATAAAACTGTATGGCGAAGTGAAAACGGTGAGAGCCCAAATCGAAATCATGGATTCATTCTCAGCCCATGGCGACCGTGATGAGATGAAGGATTTTATTCAAAATCAAAAACCGGGTCTGAAAAAATTATTTCTTGTCCATGGCGAATATGACACACAACAATCCTGGCGTAATTTTTTGATGCAAGATGGATTTAAGAATATTGAGATTCCGGAGAAAGGAAGTGTGGTGAAGTTGTGAGGTGTGAGATGTGAGATGTGAGATGTGAGATGTGAGATATAAAATTCACGATTCACTACTCTCTACTCACTACTCACAATCATTTTCTTCCTTTCCCTCTCCAATTCTTCAAGCTTCCGCGTCACAGTAAGTTTCTCTTGTTGTAAGTGCTGCACTAATAAATCAATCTGATGCTTGGTACTTCTGACGGTTATCAGTGATTTACTTATTTTCTGTCTGATGATCCAGTCTGTGATCAGATTATTAAAAAAGACTTCTGCAAATCGTCCGAATTCTTCAAGCTCCATGTTCATGGGTACCAGAGGAATTGTATAGACATCCCTGTATTCATTGCCGAATTTGATCAGCGATTGCCTGGATTGATAGGCCATATCACGAGCATAATCTACAGCCTGATGATTCACTATTTTACTTTGATACCCACCTCCCCACATATGCTTGTCCGGAAACTGGGCCTCATTGAGGTAATATTCAGTTTTACCTATTCTATCCAATGCTTCAGTACCAGCGTTCAATGCTTCATTTACTTCCACTTCAAATTTGTGCAGTTTGTCCACTTGCGCATAAAGCTCTTTCAACTGAAGAGCTGCTTCAGGTTCCATTTGGATGATCTCGTCCTCACGCTGTTTCATCAATACCACAATTTCTCTTTCTACCACTCCCAGATTTTGTTCCTTTTTGGTCAGAAGATTTAACTCAAATCGGATGAGATCTACAGACTTAAAGATTTCATTGTATTTAAGTGCCGCAGTGAGATAATCCTGTCTTTCTTTTTGTAATCTGTCTTCTCTGTCCCCCAGAAATTTATGAAACATCGTGGTCAACCCTTCTTTCTCCAATGTCTCCACATCGCGCTGCTCTTTCGCTAGTGTCTGCTCCATCACTGCCAATGCTTTCTCTTCCTCAGCAAGTCTTGTCTGAAGCTGAACCGTATAGCTATGAATTTTTCGTATGGTTTCTGCTTCCTGGATTTTCTCCTTCAGCTTATTCTGAATTTCACTCATATCAAAAGGCTAAGGCTGAGGCGAAGGCGAAGGAAGCGATCTCAGAAAGTTTTCTGTCATATCAATATCAGACGAAAGCACCCTGTCTCCTGACAAAGGAGCAACACGCATCCGAAAGGCATTATATTTTTCTTCAAGTTGAGGAGATGTTTTTAAAGGCCTGCGGTATTCAAGCGCCTGGCATGCAATCATCCATTCGATCGCCACGATCTTCCATACATTATTGACCACTTCAAATAGTTTCATTCCCGCACCTGCAGCCATGCTGACATGGTCCTCCTGCCCCGCACTGGTCACAATCGAATCCGTCGATGCGGGGTGCGAAAGAATTTTATTGCGATTGACTATTGATGCTGCTGTATACTGACAGATCATCATGCCTGACTCTACTCCCGGATGTTGCGCCAATGTCGGAGGCAGCCCCCGCTGACCACCCAACAATAAATAAGATCTTCTTTCTGAAATACTCCCCAATTCAGCTAAAGCAATAGCCAAAAAATCAGACGTCAATGCCAAAGGCTGAGCATGAAAATTTCCACCTGAAACAATTTTTGTTTCATCCTCATGATTAAATACAAGTGGATTGTCTGTCACTGCATTGATTTCATATCCGGCAATGGTGCGTGCATAATCAATCACATCACGAGTCGCTCCATGCACCTGAGGCGCACATCGAAATGAATAAGGATCCTGCAAATGTCCTTTTTTATTTTTCTGTATTTCACTACCGTCAAGCCATTTGCGAAGAGTGCTTGCAGAAACAATCTGACCCGGTTGGCGACGATGCTCATGTATATCTGCATCCAGTGGTGAAGGATGACAATCATATGCATCCATCGACATTGCTGTACACATCTCCACTACTTCACTCAACCTCTTTGCATTTTCAATCGCATAAATCAACCATGCCAGTGAAAATTGCGTCCCGTTGATGAGTGCCAAACCTTCTTTAGCGGCTAGCTCAACAGTATCCATTCCACAAGTCTGTAATGCACGCCCTACATTCATCTGCTCTCTTTTAAAAACAACTTCACCCTCACCGATCATGGGCAGGCAGAGATGAGCCAATGGCGCCAGATCTCCTGAGGCACCCAGCGAACCCATCGATGGCACAACAGGAAGAATATTATTATTAAAAAGACCGATCAGAAAATGAATAATCTCCTTCCGCACACCGGAGTGTCCCTGTGCCAGACTTATTATTTTCAATAACAGAGTAAGTCTGACAATATTAACCGGAGCTGCCGGTCCTACACCACATGCATGCGACCTTAAAAGATTAGTCTGTAATTCACGGATCTGATCAGGGGAAATAGTGATAGAATACAATGATCCAAAACCTGTATTGATGCCATAATAGCTCGCACCTGTTTCGGTCAACAATCTTTCAAGTGAATTTCGGTTAGTTGAAATTCGCTCCCAGGTGGATTCCGACAATTCAAATTGACCACCTAAAAACGAGATGATATCCTCAACAGTCAGGCCTTTTCCCTCAAAAATGTTTTGATCCATGGAAGTAAAAATAATCATCTGCCCGCCGTCATGTTAATTTGGTTTATCAAAGGGTTAAATGATGGTTAAAGAATTGATTATATGATCTAATAAAAAATATATTACAGACTAATATTTAATGTATTGATTGAAGATCAATAAGCGTTATACCAAATATGGCATGAAACTTTTTAGTAAAGGATGCCGTCTTGATGCTAAGGATGAGCCAATAAATGAAGTATTTTTGGCGTCTCTTCAAAGAATGTCTAATCTAATAACTCAATAAGATGTATAAAATCACCTGTTTATTACTGTTCCTGTCGGTTACAGCCATTACCCAATTGAGCGCTCAGCGTATCGCTATCGTGGATATCACAAGAGTGCTTGAAGAGCTTCCCGATTATAAATCTGCTCAGACCGATCTTGATAAAATAGCAGCGGACTGGCGTCAGGAGATAGCGCTTCAGTATGATCAGATCAAAGCTATGTACAACAAGTACCAGGCAGAACAAGTCCTTCTGACAGAAGATGCGAAAAAAGCGAAGGAAGACGAGATCATGGAACGTGAGAAATCTGTCCGGGATATGCAACGAGATAAATTCGGCCCGGAAGGTGCCTTGTTTAGAAAAAGACAAGATCTTGTGCAACCCATTCAGGAACGAGTCTATGCTGCCATTCAGAAATATGCGGAGGATCGCGGGTTTGACTTTATTTTTGATAAAGGCGGCACCGGTGGCCTTATCTTTTCAAATGCTGAATATGACAAGACGGATGATGTGATCCGCTTGCTTTCGAAATAACATCCGAATCATTACTTTTGCAAACTTTTTAATTAATCAATTTTCAACGTAAATGAAACCAATACTGAAATACACACTTATGCTTGTCCTTGCTGTTACATTTTGTGTCAGCGCGGAAGCTCAAAAAATCGGTTATGTCGACTCCGGCAGCTTGCTTGAGATGATGCCCAAGGTTAAAGAAGCTGAATCAAACCTCGAAACCCTTGGGAAGCAACTCCAGGCCAAAGGGCAGAAGATGATGACAGACTACCAGACAAAGGCCCAGGATCTTCAGCGCAGGGTTCAGGCCGGCGATATCGCTCCTAAAGATCAGGATGCTCAGGTAGCCATGCTCAAAGATGATGAAGCTAAAATTCAGCAATTCGATCAGGATATGCAGAAGCAACTATCTGATAAAAGAGAAGCTCTGTTGGCTCCGATTCTTGCTGAAGTTAAAACAGCCATCCAGAACGTAGCCAAAGAGAATGGATACACATACATTTTCGATGGTAGTCCCGGTGTGGGCGTTCTCCTTTATGCCGATGAAACGACTAACATCACAGCTCAGGTAAAAGCCAAACTTGGGATTTAATTATCTCATCACCTCTTAATGATAAAATCCCGCTTCTGGCGGGATTTTTTTTGAAATGATTCTACTTTACTCCTCTTCATCTTTACTTTTTTTCTTTTTAGAAACTGATGTTTTAGTTTCCGCCGGCTCTGTAGTCTCCAGCTTTTTATCATGTACCTCTTTATTCAGAAAGTCATTGATCCGATCGATCTCAAATGTCGATTCCATCTCTCCGAATGAATTCACTTTGATATCAAAGCCCTTCAGGCTTTCATGAAAAGAAGGCCTTCCGGATTTAGGTGTTTCTATATTTTTTTTCTTTCTGGGCATTTTTTAAATCGTCTAATTTCTGTTGCATGAGTTTTCTCCTCCAACCATATAGCTTATTCGACACGTGTCCATCCCGCCATTTTCATAAACCGTTCAATCGTCCTGGCGGACCCGAGTATGCCTGCTATTTCGAATACATCTGCACCTTGAATAGCACCTGTCAGCGAAGCTCGAATAAGAGGCATGATGACACCCATCTTGATGCCTGATGCAGTGATGAGTTCTTTAACTACTATAGAAATGTTTTCAGCCGTATATGGTTCAGTATTTTTTAAAGCTTCTGCGATTTTTTGCAACAAAGCTCCGGCTTCCGGATTCCATTTTTTATTGATTTCAGCTTCATCATAATTCAACTCGTCCGTAAAAAAATAATAGCCGATTGTAAAAAATTCTTTCAGTCTGTGCAGGCGGGGTTGTAATAATTTGAATACAGCTTTAACATTCACATCACGTATATTGATGTTCTCATTTTTTGCATATTGGATCAAACGTTCATGCACAATGGGGTAATCAAGATGTTGCAAATATTGAGAATTGAACCAAAGCGCTTTATCATAATCAAACCTGGCTCCCCCCTTGTGAATACGCTCCGCATCAAAAACCTCTATCAGTTGTTCGAGAGAAAAAATTTCCTGTTCCGTCCCGGGATTCCAACCAAGGAAAGCAAGAAAATTGATGACCGCGGCAGGCTCAAAACCATAGCTGTCAAATCCTTCTATTGATTCTTCAATATGATCTGAATGCCATGCCATGGGAAAAACAGGAAATCCAAATTTCTGTCCATCCCTTTTACTCAGTTTTCCTTGTCCATTAGGCTTGAGGATAAGTGGAAGATGAGAGAAAGAAGGCATAGTATCCAGCCAGCCGAATGCACGATACAAGAGTACATGATGAGCCGTGCTGGGAAGCCATTCTTCACCACGTATCACATCTGTGATTTGCATCAGGTGATCATCCACCACATTAGCCAGGTGATAAGTTGGATATCCATCTGCTTTGAGCAAAATTTTATCGTCAAGCTCTGTACTGTCAAAGGTCACTTCGCCTCTTATTTTGTCATGTATGACAATGGCTTGCCCGGGTTCTACCAAAAGCCTTATCGTATATGGGACTTTGTCAGCTATCTTTTGATTCACTTCTTCAATTGAAAGCGACAGGCTGTTGACCATCTCCTCCCGGACAGAAGCATCATATTTTGGGGTTGATACTCCTTTATCTATCAGTCTTTGCCGCATCAGGTCAAGCTCCTCAGGTGTATCAAAGGCAATGTAAGCCTTACGGTTTTCGACCAGCCGAGTTGCATGTTCGAGGTATATGGCCGTTCTTTCCGATTGACGATAGGGACTAAAAGGGCCTCCCTGGATGGGTCCTTCATCCGTATCCAAACCCAGCCAAGCCAAAGACCTGATAATGTAATCTTCAGCTCCGGGCACGTAGCGAGCCTGATCTGTGTCTTCAATCCTCAATATAAACCGGCCACCTGTCTTGCGGGCAAGCAGATAATTGTACAAGGCTGTTCGAATACCTCCGATATGCAGGGCCCCGGTAGGACTGGGGGCAAATCTCAATCTTGTCATGATGCTTGATATGTCTTACTTTTGATCATAAATCAGGTGCTCTTTTTGCCTGAAAATCAAAAGATTTTGTTTGAAATGCAGCATTATTGGAACAATTTTCGTTTTGTGTACATTTATTAAGGCTAATTTTAAACGCGGGTAAAGATAGCCAATCCATGAACCTATCGATTTCGTAAGTATGAGTATGTATCTAGCCCATATCCCTCAGTATGTACAGGCACTCTTTCCCGGTTTAACCTGGAAGATGCCCACCGGCCGTAAAGAGATTTTTTTGACTTTCGATGATGGTCCTATTCCTCAGGTCACACCATGGGTCCTTGAAACACTGGCTGCATTTGATGCAAGGGCTACTTTCTTCTGTGTAGGTGATAATGTCAGGAAATATCCTGAAATCTTTAATCAGGTGATCGAGGCAGGACACAGTGTAGGTAATCATACGCACAATCATCTCTCAGGCTGGTCTACAGAGAACATCGCTTATTTCAACAACATCAGGCATTGTGCCCGTCTGGTTAACTCAGGTTTATTCAGACCGCCATATGGTAAGTTGCGTCCTAGTCAGGTCCAGTTCCTCCAGCGTCATTACCAGATCATCATGTGGGATGTGCTGAGTGGGGATTTCGATCGTGATATCAAACCAGAGGAATGCTACCAGAATGTGATTCAAAATGCAGGTTCCGGTTCAATCATTGTATTTCATGATAGCCTGAAATCGGAAGCCAATCTACGCTATGCTCTTCCTCTTGTATTAGAATATTTTACGAAAGAAGGTTACTCTTTTGAAGCTATACAAAGATCTGTTACTGCATTGCCTGTCGAACAACTTAGTGTAGCCGTTTAATTTCAACTGTCCAATTCCCCGACAATACTCCGGCCATGATACCAATTCAGGCCAAGAATCCTGTGCAACGAATTAAGTTGTTCCGGCAAAATTTTCCCGCCTGCCATTATTTCTCCGTTAAATATTGATTTCATCATGAGTATTTTTTCCACACCATCCTTTGCATTTATCGCCCCACCTGATGTGAGAATCATATCAATCTGGCGAATTTCATTTATCCATGACACATCTTCAAATACATCATTTGATTGATCGAGAGCCTTATGAAATGTTATGGGTAGTGGAAAAGCATGTTTTACAATTCTCTTCATCACCTCCTGGTCAACCCGGTTATTCTTCATCACACCGATGACAAATCCATCAATCGGTATCTTTTTGAATTCATCAATAGATTGTAACATCCTTTCGATCACACGATCATCTGCTTCGAATCCATGCTCTGTCTCCCTGATCATAACCCGGATAGGTATAGTCAGTTGATTATACAATTCAAGGACAAGATTGACATCTGGAGTCATGCCGCCTGTTTCAAGGCGTGAGCATATTTCAATACGATCAGCACCGGATTGTTGTGCTTTTAGTGCCTGGGACAAAGAAACAACGCAGGCTTCGTGGCGATATGGATGTGTAGAATTTATTTTGACCAAAGGTTGTATTTCAGTATGCAATAAATAGCTCTGAATCCATCCCGCCATCCGATCTTCTTTCCTTCGGCATATGTACGTCCATAGTAGGATATCCCAACTTCATAAATCCTGACGCCTTCTATTTTCGCCACTTTAGCTGTCACCTCAGGCTCAAACCCAAAACGATTTTCTTTCAGACGAATGTTTTTGATAATATCGGATCTGAACAGTTTATAACATGTCTCCATATCTGTCAGATTCAAATTTGTAAAAACATTTGATATGTGTGTCAGAAACCGATTCCCTATCGAATGCCAGAAAAAGAGGACACGATGAGGTTTTCCTCCCATGAAGCGACTCCCGTAAACGACATCTGCAAATCCCTTCAGGATAGGTACAAGGAGAATATTATATTCTTCAGGATCATACTCCAGGTCAGCATCCTGAATGATGGTATACTCACCACTGGCATGTGCAATACCGGTATGCAGGGCCGCACCTTTTCCCCTATTGACCTCGTGTGCTACATATCGGATAGGAAACCCAGGAAATTCATTTTTGTACTTTAGAATAGCACCTTCAGTATTATCCTTCGAGCAGTCGTTGATCAATATCACTTCTTTCTCCCATGATGAGGGAAGAGTAGCGAGACGGACTTTATCCAAAATGAGATGAATCGTTCGTTCTTCGTTATATGCAGGGATGACAATGGAAAGTGTGGGCAATGGTTTAATGTTTGTTAAGCGTGCAAAGGTATAAAACTAAGTAAGGTTGAAAAACGATCTAAATTCACAGAGGGAATAAGGATTATTTTTTAAAGCCAATCTGTTTTCGTTCACTTGGTTGTGTATGTGCTATTTTATCTAATAATAACTCCTTTATCGCATCAAACAATTTTGAAAGCTGGAAATCATGGTTTGTTATCTTATCTTCCATTTGCTTAAGTTTAATAATAATTTCCTTTTGATTTGCTAACATTTGCCTCATTTTCGAGAAAACACGCACGATGTGAATATTTAATTCTATGGCTATCCTGCTTTTCAGTACACTGGATAACATTAAAACGCCATGCTCTGTAAAAGCCATTGGCATGTACCTTATACCTCCTCTGTTTGAGGTCACAAATTGTGACCTCAAATCTTCAAATTCCTGTTTTGATAATTCAAACATAAAATCCTCAGGGAATCTATAAATATTTCTCCGGACAGCTTGTTTCAATACTTTTGTCTGAACGCCATAAAGTTCTGACAGATGGAAATCAAGCATTACTTTTTGGCCCCTTATCAAATAGATTTTACTGATGAGAATTTCATCAGGAATAACAGCTACTTCCCTTCCCATGGCAAGTAGGATTAAATTGTTTTCAACTAGATATTTTCAAAACCGCATTTAATGCAGTCATTTAAAAATAAAGGATAAAATTCTTTATGCCAATTTTATTTTTTCCCTACATCTCTATTCCCTCGTTATTCAGGTTCCTCCACCCTTTCATTCACATTTTATTATTCAATTCGAATTCACTTCTTCAATTGATCTCAATCTCGGATTCATGACACTAAACCACAAGGGAGGAAATAAAGCCATCAAAATAGAAGTGGGATATCCAAATGGCAATTGTGGACTTCGATCAAGGTGGCGCAATGTCTGATACTTCCGCTGACTCTGATAATGATGATCCGAATGTCTGACCAATTCGAAAAGTACTATTCTGCCCAGTTCATGATTTGAATTCCATGAGTGGCGCTCATCCATCAATTCATATCTCCCAGAGGGTAACATTTTCCTGAACAGTCCATAGTGTTCTATATAATTGACAGACTCCAATGTCAGAATACCCACCAAAGCGGTGAATAAATAGATGATCAATCCTGCCCATCCTGAAATATAAAATACAGCCGTCAACAATAATAGCTGTGCACTATGTGACCAGAACATCTCATGCCTCCATTTCGGCCTTCCTGCAGAAGTAAGTATTTTAAATCCTAGTTTCCATGCATTCTTATATCCTTCACAAATACTTCGAATGAAGAAAACATAAACAGCTTCTCCTTTCCTTGCCGTGGCCGGATCTTCGGGAGTAGCTACATTGAGATGATGACCATAATTGTGTTCAAGTGTAAAATGGGAATACAAAACCGGCAGCAATAACAGCCTTGCCATCCAGCGATCAAATTTGCCCGACCTGTGTCCAAGCTCATGTGCAACATTAATACCTGATACGCCAAGAAAAATGCCCACATTCAAAACAGAAAAAATAATTTCCGGAATCTTCATTGACCTGTAACCCAGAATCCATACAAAATATCCGATAGTCAGATAGACAAGCGGAACATTGAGGTAAAGAAGAAAATCAAAAACCTTCAATTTCTTTTTTTGATCTAAAACTTCTTCACGTTCATTAACAACAGAAGCCGGTACAAAAAACTCGATTACGGGCACAAGTACAAATCCAAAATAGATAACACCAGGCGAAACCCATCCTCTAAAATAGAGTCCCGCAAGACAAGTAAGAGGCACGATATAAGCTGCCAGGTACTTAAAATCTCTAAAATGCATAAGCTGCTATCTTTGTTCTTTCAAATTTAACCAATTGACAGGATAGCATGACAGGCGAGTTCATCACAGTAGTGGTAAAAGAAGTAAGACAGGAAACTAATGAGGCGGTAAGCATATTATTCGAATACCCCCCTGATCAGAGGGACAAATTCAACTATACCTCAGGTCAATATGTGACCTTACGTTGGAAAGACGGTACAAAAGAGACAAGACGCTCTTATTCAATCAGTTCAGTTCCGGCAGATCCTTATATCGCCATTACAGTCAAAGAGGTAAGCGGAGGAAAGATTTCACCCTTGCTTTGCCACAAAATCAAAGCTGGCGATAAACTCGAAATGATGCCTCCTGAGGGCCGTTTTACTGGCCATTTCGGGCCGGAAAACAAACGGAATATTTATCTCATCGGAGCCGGAAGCGGCATTACACCCCTGATCTCAATAGCGAGAACCGTTCTGGAACAAGAACCACGAAGCACCGTCATCCTGCTTTATGGTAGCCGTAATGAAAGTCAGATTATCTTCAGGGATGAATTAGATCGGATATCTTCTCAGCATGCCGGACAGTTCTTTGTCTATCATACGCTTTCAAAAAGTGGTTCCTCAGGCCTGAAAGCATTATTTGGAAAGAAAAAGCCCGAATGGACAGGTCTGAAAGGCAGAATCAGTGCTGATCATATCAATGATCTTGTTAAAAAACACCCCATCACTAAGAAAAATGATCTCTTCTTCCTGTGTGGACCAGGGGACCTGATCGTGATGACTGAGTTGACGCTCAAAACATATGACGTCGATCCTGATGCTATCAAAAGAGAATTCTTTACTCCGGCATCAGAGGAGGTTCTTGAAAAAGCACATCTTATTCATTCACATGATCATGCTCATTCATCTATAGTGACTGTTCACCTCCGAGGCAAGACTATCGAAGCACATGTAAAAGACAAAACAATTCTTGACACGCTTCTCGATATGGGTTATGATGCTCCCTATTCCTGCCATAGCGGTGCCTGTGCCACATGCATGGCCAAAATCATCCACGGCCAAGTGGAGATGGATGCCTGTTTTGCATTGAGCGATAAAGAAGTGGCAAATGGTTTTATCCTTTCGTGTCAATCACATCCCCTGACTCCTACTGTGGAGATCACATATGATGAGTAAGAGAGTAAGAGAGTAAGACAGTAAGACAGTAAGACAGTAAGAGAGTAAGACAGTAAGAAAAAAGAACTTGTGCAGTGGTAGTGGCTTGCCCCTGCCTTTGATAAACTTCTTCCGCAGTGGCTTGCCTCTGTAAATGCAAGACTGTAAGAAGGTAAGACAGTAAGAGGGTAAGAGGGTAAGAGGGTAAGACAGTAAGAGGGTAAGAGGGTAAGACAGTAAGAGGGTAAGACAGTAAGAAGGAAATAGGGTGAGAAAATTTATTTAGCTCCATCGGAGCGCCATCTCTGTAGCACGAAGTGCGAAAGAGGTTTTTGAGCTCCATCGGAGCGATATATTTTCATACACCTTCGATAATCCTTTTGGAAAGTGTCTATTTAAGTAGCGATTATTTCTTTATTTGTTTTGGCAGCCGGAGCAAATTTTGAAAGTATTTTTTCATAGTAAGCCTCATACTTTGGAAGAATATAACTGATATCAAATCGCTTTGCCTGTGTGAGTGCATTTTTTCGGAATGTCTGAAGCATTTCAGGATTCTGTAATAGTAAAAGTGCATTCGCAGCTAATGATTTTACATCACCGATTTCAGATAAGAATCCGGTCACTCCATTGATATTGACTTCCGGCAGACCACCTGCATTGGAAGAAATGACGGGGACTTCACAAGCCATAGCTTCAAGTGCGGCCAAACCAAAACTTTCCTTTGCTGATGGTATAATAAACAGATCCGCTACAGCCAGGATTTCTTCAATGGCATCCTGTTTTCCAAGAAATCGAACATGCTCAAAGAGTCCTATTTCACGACAAAGCCTCTCCATATTTGGCCGCTCCGGTCCATCACCCACCAGAAGCAATTTTGAGGGTATCTCTTTCAGTACAATCGCAAATGTCTGAATGACGTCTTCTATCCTTTTGACCTTTCTGAAATTACTCGTGTGCACAAGTATCTTCTCTCCATTAGGTGCGATGGCCATTCTGAAGTGCTCTTTATTCGTACGGCTGAATCGTGAGAAGTCAATGAAATTGTAAATCACCTCAATGTCCTTATGTATTTTCAATTGCGAACATGTCTGTTGCCGCAGATGCTCCGATACTGCAGTGACACCATCACTTTGGTTGATGCTAAAGGCAACGACAGGCGCGAATGAACGATCACTGCCTATGAGTGTGATATCCGTACCATGGAGAGTGGTGATGACAGGAATATATATTCCTTCCGCCGCCAGAATTTGTTTGGCCAGATAAGCAACTGTAGCATGTGGGATAGCATAGTGTACATGCAAAAGATCAAGCTTTTCATATTTAACTACATCCACCAATTTGCTTGTGAGCGTAGTATCATAAGGCGTATAATCAAACAACGGATACTCCTCTGTATTGACTTCATGAAAAAATACATTTTCCCTGAAATGTGTCAGGCGGGCAGGCCGCTTATAAGTGATGAAGTGAACCTGATGTCCTTTAGACGCAAGTGCCAGTCCTAATTCAGTAGCCACAACGCCACTACCACCATAAGTCGGGTAACAAACTATTCCAATACGCA
The DNA here is from genome assembly GCA_049289835.1 of Saprospiraceae bacterium. GTDB lineage: Bacteria > Bacteroidota > Bacteroidia > Chitinophagales > Saprospiraceae > Opimibacter. The sequence goes on from JBATMM010000137.1 coordinate 16,007, forward strand.
TGAGTTAAAAATATAATGAATATTGATCCCGGGCTATTCCGGTCAGAATGGGTTCAAAACAAAATAATTATTATTACTGTTGTGAGATATTACCACTTTGGTCATTTCATTTCAGCATACCATTCAATTCGACTTTGGGCATTTATAGTATAAGCGATCTAGCGGAACTGACCGGCGTAAAAACGCATACCCTGAGGGTTTGGGAAAAACGCTATGGATTGCTCAGACCGCAGAGAACGGATACAAACATCAGGTTTTATGAGGATAAGGACCTGAAAACCCTTAAACTTATCCAAAAACTCAATACCCACGGCGTCAGGATCTCTAGAATAGCTGAAATGAGCTCTGAAGACATGGAGAGAGAATGTGAACGGATATCCGTCCTTCACCAGGATCATGAAGAAAAACTGACAAGGGGATTGATTTCTCTGGATGTTAATCTGATGGATGCTGTGCTCGATGAATCTCTTCGCGAACATGGATTTGAAACGACCCTGACGAATCTTATTTTACCCTGTCTGGAAAAAATGGAAGTGATGTGGCTTTCCGGTGAGATCGAAGAAGCTCATGAAGCCTGTTTTCACGAACTGATCAAACGAAAGACTATCCGGGAAATTGATACCATGCCTCACAATTGCTTAGGCCCACGGGTGATTATGTTTTTACCTCATGGCAATCAGCAGGAATTAAGCCATTTGTTTATGCATTTCTTTCTTCGCAAACAAGGTTTGTGTGTGACAGATATGGGTACCGATATCAATATTGATTGTGCTTGCTCTGCGCTCAATAAATGTTCTTCTGAATGTGTATTGGTCGTCAATGCAGATCCGGTTCACTGGCAGTTTGGACCCTTTATCAGGGAATTGGCCAACCGGACTACTATCCCGATTATCGTTTCAGGGCGGGCTGCAGATAATGAATGGGCAAATGAAAATGAAAAAGTAATTCTGATCGATGGCATCGAAGAAACCGTCCGGTTCGCGAGTCATCTTCATGAAAATCTTAAAAACCATATTTCTTAGAACCTTACAACTCATCTTATGAAACACCTATTTGTTATTGGAATATTATTTCTTGGAATGGCCTTTCATTCATGCAGGCCAAATGCACAAAATGAAAGCAGCGCAAATAGAATATCCTCTTCGGATAATAAAAACGAACCACCGAGTCAATATCAATATCAAATCATTCCAAATTTAAGCACCGTCAAATGGATTGGATCCAAGCCTACAGGCACCCACAATGGGACTGTACCTGTGGCTGGAGGAGGAATGAATGTTGAAGGTGATAATATTACAAAAGGGAGTATTCAATTGGATATGACTCAACTCAAAGTGTTAGATCCGACAGGCGATATGGGCCAAAGTCTTGAGGAACATCTCAAAGGAACTGCACCTGGTAAGGAAGAAGATTTTTTTAATACCGGTAAATTTTCAACAGCTACATACACGATTACAGCTACATCAAAACTTGACAATGATCCGGAGGCGACACATATGATCAATGGTAATCTGACCATAAAGGATATTACAAAACCGGTCAGTTTCAAAGCCAGGATTGAAATGATAGATAAAGGGATGGTTGTTTCTGCTGCCCCATTCAGTATCGATCGCACTGATTTCGATATCCGGTTTAAATCAAAAAAGTTTTTTGACAATCTGAAAGATGATTATGTCAACGATGAATTTCAGATCGGATTTTATGTGGTAGCACATAAACAGTGACAATCTGAGATCTGAGATCTGAGATCTGAGATTTGTGATCTGTGATTTGTGATCTGTGATTTGTAATATTTGATTTATGATTTGTGATCAGCAAGATTTATTCAGAGGTTGAGTTTAGTGAATAATGATTTTTCATTTTTGCTAATATTATTTATAATTCCTCTCATATCTTGCGTCTCATGTCTCATGTCTCATGTCTCATGTCTCATGTCTCATGTCTCATGTCTCACATCCGTTGATGCCACTGAAGGGCAATGATCGTCTTCGCATCTCCAATACGTTGTGACTCTACCCATTGCATTGCTTCTGATCTCGGGAGCCAGATGAGTTCAATATCTTCGTCTTCATATTTCGCCCCGCCACCT
>JBATMM010000138.1:0-10512 GCA_049289835.1 Saprospiraceae bacterium
TGATATTCATCTCGCTTTAATCAAAGGCGATTTGGAAAATGCCGATCCGGTTTTAGTCCGTGTGCATAGCATGTCGAGAACAGGTGATCTTCTTGGGCTTATATTTGGAGAGACCGGAAAGGAAATAGATAATGCATTGTCATTGATCAACAGCGAGCAAAATGGCGTTTTCTTACTTATGCGTCATTATGAATTATCAGATAATGTAATTGATATTCTAAAAGCATATGCTCAGGAAAACGGTCCTGTCAATAATCATCAACAAAGAGATATCGGTGTAGGCGAGCAAATCCTCAGAGATCTTGGCATCACCAGAATGAGATTAATGACGAATCATCCTATCGCACGAATCGGATTGATCGGATTTGGGCTGGAGATTGTAGAGAATGTGAAGATTTAAAAAGAAGGACATATAGAATCATCATTTTCATAAAACCCTGTGAAGCTTATAGAGAGCTCAAAGACACCTTTACCTTTATGGCCTTCATTGAGATTGTTGACCAGGATATCATGACTTAATCCGATTAATAATCCTTTCACTTCATATGCAGTAAGCAAATACACTGCAGATGGTTTTAATCCTGTTGATGAAGTTTGATTGAGACGTACCCCTCCACCAATATGGAAAGCCTGATTGTCATAATTCGTCAGATCAAATTTTACCAGTCCGGCCGCAGCTATCATTTGATGGGGACCCTGCAATTGCCACAGAAGTCTAGGCAGAAAAGCGATCAATTCATTTGAAGATATTTCCATGGACAGATATCCTGTCAGTTTCCTGTCTATTTTTGAATCAGGAATTAATGGATCAGGATCGAGTGAGTGATTGTAAAAGGAAATTGAATTTCCCAGCAGATGATCTACGGAAAACCCAAACGAAAAGCTTGAATATTGAGATGCAGATGACGAATAACGAACACCCAGTCCAAGATCCATAAACGCAAAATTATTGTTCGGAAGATTCTCAGCTGTGCCAAGTGAGTATTGATCTAAACCATTGAACTGGTCATTGAAATAAATATTCTCATAGTTGACATTGCGTTGCGCCACACCCACATTCAATCCTGCAGCAAGGTATTGGCCCTGATCTTTATTAAGAGCTTTATGATAGCTTCCATAAAGTGACAGCATATTCTGATTGATGTTGAGAATAGCTGTGCGGTCTGTAAGTAATGAAAACCCCGCACCGAAATAATCATCTTTCTGTTTGTCAGGAATAATTTTCAGATCTCCATAGATGGCCATTGTAGTAAATGGACTTTCGATGATGCTCTTCCACTGATCTCTGTAAGCAAGTGACACCCTGTATCTGCCTGCAACATCACCCGCATATGCCGGATTCAAATCCACAGGATGCGCAAAAGCCTGCGTCAACAATTTATCCTGCGCAGTTGAAATGAGGGGAAAACAAAAAGCAAAACCAAAAGAAAAAAGTAAAAACCAATGCTTCATATCAGATCATTTGCAGAATATCATACTTTGTCAGGATGTGTACATTCCCTGCTTTGTCTTTCGCCATCACCGCAGGAATCTTTTTAGTGATGTATTTATTGAGCTTACTGATCGCCAGGTCTTCACTCACCATAGGGAATGGTTCATCCATAATATCAGATACAGGCTTTTCAGCGTGGTTCAAAGGATTTTCCAGTATAAATGTGAGTATAGTATTTTCAGACACAGAGCCTACGATTTCTTCTCCATTCATAACGGGCATTTGGGAGATATCGTATTCCTTCATCAGGTGCAATGCCTGTCTCACCTTGTCATCAGCATTGACGGTGATCAGTTGATGATTTAAGTTTGCTTTAAGCATGTCCTTCACCATGAGCTCTTTATCAAGGAAGCCTCGTTCACGCATCCAGTCATCATTATAGATTTTACCTACATACCTGCTGCCATGATCATGGAAAATGACGACAACGACATCATCTGCTGTAAGCTGATCTTTCATCTGTAATAACCCTGCAAGTGCACTGCCGGCAGAATAGCCCATCAGCAATCCTTCTTCTCGTGCAAGACGTCTAGCAGCCAAAGCACCATCAGCATCAGATACTTTTTCAAAATGATCGATCAGTGAGAAATCAACATTCTTTGGCAGAATGTCTTCACCAATTCCTTCAGTGATGTAAGGATAGATTTCCTTCTCATCAAAAATCCCCGTTTCCTTGTACTTTTTAAAGACACTTCCATACGTATCGATACCCCAGACTTTGATGTTTGGATTTCTTTCCTTCAGATATTTCGATACACCGGATACCGTCCCGCCAGTGCCTACACCGACGACAAGATGAGTGATCTTTCCATCCGTTTGATCCCAGATTTCAGGACCGGTAGTCAGGTAATGTGCTTTTGAATTAGAAAGATTGTCATACTGATTGCACCAATATGAATTTGGTATTTGCTGACTTAGCCTTTCAGCCACAGAATAATAAGATCGTGGGTCTGTAGGTTCCACATTTGTCGGACAAACGATAACCTCCGCCCCGAGTGCTTTGAGCATGTCTATCTTTTCCTTGCTCTGCTTATCGCTTGTAGTAAAAATGCATTTATAGCCTCTCACTGCCGCGACTAGTGCTATACCCATTCCGGTGTTACCTGAGGTGCATTCGATGATCGTCCCACCGGCTACCAGTTTTCCTGAAGCTTCAGCATCATCAATCATCTGGACGGCCATCCGGTCTTTGATCGAATGACCAGGATTGAAAGTCTCAACTTTAGCTAATACTAAAGCTTTAACTCCCTTGACGACCTTATTCAACCTGATCATCGGAGTATTCCCTATAGTTTCGAGGACATTATTAGCAAACTTCATCACCGGCAAAGATGCGAAAAATAGCCCTTACTCGACGTAACGCCACCGGGCATAAAACTGTTGGTCAAGTACACCAAGCGCCCGTGCAGTCGATGGCGAGACGACAATACCCACATTTGTTTGGTAGAGTCCGGGAGGGATATGTCCAGCCACTTTCGCGGTAATCGTCCGTTTAAGCATTGGGTTTGTGATTTCCATATAAGAACCTACTCTTGCCGTTGGATGTAGCACATAAAAATGTGCATTTACATTTCCCGGTTTCCATACAGCCAGGCCTTTTTGTTCCTGGATTTTATTGCCGGCGGCATGAGCTTCCAGAATATAGTCTTTAGGTTTTAGTAGCATTGTGTCTCTTCCCGCACTGGCTATCGAAGCCGCAAAAGGTGCTTTTATTGATGAAGGCATATACCATCCTATCTTCAGAACTTGCCCGATGGACAGGCCTTGTTGGACGCTGGGATTGAGAGTGGATATAATGTCTGTATTGACACCCAGAAAGCCTTTTGAGATCCGATAGAGGGTTTCCTTTGGTTGCACCTGATAGAAAAGCTCCATTTCCTGTGTGGATCCGCCAGGAGGTGAAAATGATATTGAACCTGGCCAGATCGGTATATTGACGGGATAACCTAAAGGAATAGCATTAGGAACCAAATCAGGGTTAGCGGCAAGAATAGAATCTATAGAGACGTTGTATTTCCTGGAAAGCCCATACAGGGTCATACCCGGATCAAGTGATTCAATGAGGACCAATCCGGCGTGATCAATGTAGTGTACAAATTTTTTAGGTGGTACTTCAGTGCTTTCGGCCTGACCTGAAATATGAAGGGTAAAGCACAAAAAACTAAAGAGTAACAGGTATTTCATCCGGATCATTTGTAAGACAAATGTATTACATATTAAATAAATCTTTAATATTAAATTAAAAAAATCGACTTTTGCAGGATATCAATGTACAATACATGAGCGCTTATTGCACAATGGCCATCATCCCGGCCAGATACGGATCCCAGAGATTACCCGGCAAGCCCTTGCTTCAGATACATGGCAAAAGCCTTATTCAGCGGGTTTGTGAACAGGTCCGACAGGCTAAGTCAATCGATCACTTTTGTGTAGCCACAGATGATATTCGTATCTACAATCATGTCAAAAAGCTTGGGTATGATGTTGTCATGACCCGTTATGATCACCCATCAGGTACATTTCGGTGTGCCGAAGTCCTGAGTCAGTTTCCGATGGTGACACATGTTGTCAATATCCAGGGAGATGAACCCTTAATCGATCCGGCCATGATTGATTTGTTATCAAATTATATCTGCTCACAAACCGGGTTAAGCATAGCTACACTTATTCATCGCATTGATGATGTCTCTGATCTGGAAAACAGTAATGTCGTTAAGGTGGTCATTAACCGAAGTGGAGCAGCTATGTATTTCAGCAGACAGGCTATTCCATTTGTAAGAGATTTCTCATTTGAAAAATGGTTGAGCCAGGGTACTTTTTATAAACACATTGGATTGTATGCATATACTGCACAAGCATTACTGGCGATTGAAAAGCTTTCTGGACATCCATATGAAACCATGGAAAAGCTTGAGCAACTAAGCTGGCTTGCGAATGGCTTTCAGATTCAATGCCTGGAGACGACAATGGAATCAAAAGGGATTGATACTGAAGAGGATCTTAAATTAGTAAGTGCAATCATCATGGAAAAAGAAGATTGAAATATCCATTCATTGCCCAAGAAAGGATCCGTCAAATGCAAATGGTAGCAGATCTTTTACATCTTTAATTTCAAATACTTCACCACCTTCGGCGACTGCCAATAAAAGTCGCATGGGTTGTTGTTGAAATGATCTGTACTCGTTTAATATTTGCCGGCATGATCCGCAAGGACTCGCAGGCGTAAGCTGATTTTCATTATCTACGACAATTGCAATTGTATCAATAGGTTTTCGCCCGTGCTCATGTGCGAGTCTGTACAAGGCAACGCGTTCTGCGCATTGGCCGATTGGAAAGGCCCCATTTTCCTGGTTAGACCCGATGGTTATCTGACCATCATCCGTACGAATAGCCGCACCAACTTTGAATTTAGAATAAGGAGCATAGGCTATTTCAGTTGCCAGCCTGGCCTCTTCCAAAAGTTGTTGATCGTCTGAGGAAAGTGAATCCTTATCACTATAAATTGAATATGAAAAACTGACCTCTTTCTGTTGCATTTGCGATCAAGATAAAAACTTAATTCCATTGGATTCTTTGGTTTAACAGGATTTGACCATCTTTCGTCATTCTTATGCAATGGGTCATTCAGTATAAAAATTTTATTAACGACTCTGTTCGCCAGGTTCAGTTTTTTATTCTGTGCCGTCAGACAGGTATTATCCTCTCCTCTGTCGTATTAGCTCGTTTCCTTTCGGTAGAATCAGTAGGGAGCCTTGAGATGCTGATGCTTTGCGGATACCTTATGACATTCTTCTGGTCAGATGCATTGGTGAAAGGATACCTTGCTAATCATCGGTTTCTTACTGAAAAATATTATGTGACTACATTTTTATGGCTCTATTTTCTCGGTGGACTGGTGACGATGCTCATTCTTTTGGCAGGACGTTCATTTTTGGTTCCATTATTTACGGCGAGAGCACAATTAGAAGGGCTTGAATTATTTGCCTTCTACCAGGCTCTTATTATTCCGATCTGGATAGCACCGCTTATAGGATTATTAAAAGGACAGGACACAATTTTAGTATCAATATATGTGCTGATCGGCCCTGCCTTCGCATGCTTTAGCAGCATGTATGCAACACCGGGTGTCCATGGGGCATTGATCGGTCTATTCTGCTATGCCTTGGTTGGATTTATATGGATGATGACGAAAACGCAATTCATTCCCAATCTTAGGTTAAAGTCTATCATCAGGATTATCTGGCCGGCTACATGGCCTCTTGTATTATATGCAGTGTCCATTGGTATAGCCAGAAGCTTTGATGCATGGCTTGTAGCCCGGAATTTTGACACAGGGTCATTCGCCATCTTTAGGTATGGAGCCAGAGAGTTTCCACTTGTTTTAGCTTTCTCTGCGGGGTTGAGCACAATGATGATTCCTAAGTTGCGTGAATTTCAATCACTTGGAGAATTAAAATATCGTTCTATGCGATTGATGCATATATGTTATCCAATAGTTGCTGTGTTTCTATTCTGCAGTGTGCCATTGTTTGAGTTTATTTTTGGAATTCAATATCGGGAAAGTGCGCTCATTTTTAATATTTATTTACTACTCACACTTACCCAGTTGATATTTCCTCAGACGATCATGACTGCAAGACAGGACACAAAAATTCTTTGGTATGTTTCAATTGCGGAATTAGCTGTGAATATTGTCGCAAGTATTTTACTGATGCATTCATTTGGGATTATTGGGATTGTATGGGGCACGCTGATTGCCTATATTTTTGAGAAGATTGTGTTAATGTTTTTTATTCAATCGAGGTATCAGATAAAGCCATCTGCCATCATGAATATTCCGATATGGATTGGATATGTGCTTAGTTTGTGCTGTGTATTTATGCTATCGAAATGGGTATTTGGAATTTAAGAAAAGTAGTCTTTGCCCTTGAAGAGCTAAAAATAGCTCTGGCCAGGGAAGCTGAAAATCTTGCAGGATGGGTCTGGGAAGAAATCATGGAATTTTCACCCAATGCTGAATTAAATCTCACTCAGGATCAGGAGAATAAAATAGCTACTATTCTCCAGCGGATTTTGGCCGGCGAACCTGTACAATATATTGCAGGTCACGCATGGTTCTATGGAATTAAATTGAAGGTGACACCTGATGTCCTTATCCCACGACCTGAAACAGAGGAATTGGTGGACTGGATAATTAAAGATTTAAAAAATGTAGAAAAAAAAGAAATTCGAATATTAGACATCGGGACAGGAAGCGGTTGTATACCCATCGCGCTTAAAAAGCATTTGAAAGACAAAGTTGCTGTATTTGCGATTGACATATCAGGTCCGGCATTAGATGTTGCTTTATTGAATGCGCGATCATTCAACGTTGAAATAAAATTTAGTCAAATGGATTTTTTGACTGAGGACCCTCGTGATCTGGGACTTTTCGATGTGATTGTGAGCAACCCACCTTATGTCCACCATGATTACGCTGCATCAGAAAAAATTAATCAGCTTCGTTTTGAACCCTCGTTAGCTCTTTATCCATCAGGTGAGGACCCTGATATTTTTTATAAAAAGATAGCCAATTCATGCAATGAATACCTGGTATCCGGTGGAGCTTGTTATTTGGAAATTAATGAATTCAGAGTTCCTCAGATTCAGAATTACTTTGAAAATGGGAAATGGGAAGATATAAGTATCAGAAAAGATCTGCAGCACACCAATCGAATGTTAAAGGCAAGAGTCCGAAAAGGAAAGAATATTGATCAAAAAGCTGGAACGTCCTGAAGAGAAATAAAGTATGTGAAATGACTTTTAACCGTCAATTATACCCTTTTGGCTTTTTATGGGCATGAGGATGAAAAGATATATTTTCATGTATAATAAATTGATTTACAATTAATTAACTATAAATTAAAATTCTTATATTCCATCAATTTCAGATAGAAATAGCTGTGGAATATTATTAATTCAGTATAAAATTTGTATATTTGGAACAAACTATTGAGAAATCATCGGGCATTAACATCTTCTATTGGGCAAGTAATTATACACTCACAATGCGACTAAGAATTCTTTTGCTATGCATATGTATAGTATCCTATCTATATTCCATAGCTCAACCTAACAATGATTGTTCTAACGCACAATCTATAATCACGTTGGATGGTACATGCGTTAGTGGTAGTGATAACACAGGAGCCACTACGGATGTCGGTCCTTCATCATGTACTGCAGGGTCAAATAACAACGTTTGGTATAGCTTCGTGGCTCAGGGCGTAAGTGCCCAGATAAACGTACCAAACGGTCCGGGCGTTCCTGAAATTACATTGGCAGAGTTCAATGGCGCGGCATGTGTTCCTGCTAATTTCGTCGAAATAGACTGTGCCAATGGACCTACACTTGAGGTAGACAATGTCCTGACGATTGGCAACACCTATTATGTGATGGTTGCTTTCACTAATAATGGAGTCGGAATCTTTGATATTTGTATTGACAATCCGGTACCTGCTTCGAATGATGCATGTAGCAATGCTATTCCACTGAGCAATATAGATGGGGTATGCACGCAATACAATAATGATTTTCCGTCCACGGATTTACTTATTCCCAGTTGCTTTACAGGATCAACTTATAATGTATGGTTTTCATTTGTGGCTCAGGGTGTGAGTCTTGATGTCCACATTCCTGCTGGTGGACCGGGAGTAGCGCAAATGGCCGTGATTGATTTTGTGACGCCCTGTGTTTTTGCTGGTGCGCTTGAATTAGGATGTGCTACCGGTACTAACCACATTGTGCTTGATAACCAATTGACTATTGGACAAACTTATTATGTTGTTGTAGGTTTTCAAAATAGTAGTTTTAGTGCAGGTGTCGGTGATTTCGACCTTTGTGTAGATAATCCTATCCCTGCTGTCAATGATAACTGTAATGGTGCCATCACGATTCCGACAAGTGTTCTGGATGATCCTACAAATTGTTTTACCCAGATAAATGGGGTGGATGTAAACAATGACTTTCCATCAACAGATGTTTTATTGTTCGGCTGTTGGAATACAAATGATAGTTATAATATTTGGTATTCTTTCGTAGCTCAGGGTCCTGATGTTCAAATTATGGTAGATCCGGTTTTTAATAATTCAGATCCTGAAATAGCCTTGGTATCATTTACCGGCACTCCGTGTAATGCTACAGGTGCACAAACGCTGGATTGTGCTAACGGGACTGTATTGGATTTTAATGACCAGCTCACTATAGGCCAGACCTATTATATCGCCGTTGGGTTTGAGAATAATTCAACAGGTGACTTTTGTATGAATGTATTTGATCCGGTCCCCCCGGATAATGACCTGCCTTGTGATGCTGAGGTACTCCCTACAAATGGAAATTGTGTCGATGGTACTACCGTTTATGCTAATCCGGAAAACTTTAATTTGCCGCCACAATGCCCTGCTCTTGAAAATACCGTTTGGTATAGTGTTACGATGTCAAATCCTGATAATGTAGGATATTCAGTCGATCTGTCACTTGTCAATGGCGGACCTGGCACAAGCGTATCCGTTGGATTTTTCCAAGTGACGGATTGTAATACTGTCTCCACCAATCTGATAGATTTTTATTGTGGTGCACCACCTACAATGCCTATCATATTTGCACCCGTAGATGAAACTGCAACATATTATATCATGATTTCTACATCTGAGGTGGATGAAACGGATTTTTCTATTTGTGTAAGTGAAATACCTCCCTGCTTTACAAATGATTTGTGTACAACAGCTACAGTTATTCCAAATGTAGTCTCTGATATGGCTTTCGTTTGCGTACCAGGTTGTAATCTTTATGCAGATCCTGAAACGGTCAATAACAATTGTGAAATCGGAAATTTTTCAACTGTCTGGTTTCAGGTTACTACTGATGGAAATGCAACATTGATGAATATTAATGTTCAAAGTGATGACTTTTCTGCTCCTACTATTTCTGTTTTTCAGCAAATTACAGATTGCTCAAATTTAAATGTGACACTTCTTACGCAAAGTTTTTTAAGCTGTGTTACTGGATCTAACGGAGAAGCAGAAGCACTCGGTACAAATGTGGGAGCCAATCAGGTCTATTATATTGCAGTGAGTTCTCTTAATTCAGATGGTGGTGAATTCAATCTATGTGTCAATACGATTAGCCAGGCTTCCGCATGTGTGACAAGTTCGGAGATTCAGATAACAGGAAGATCAGGTGGTGGTCCATTAACAGGACCTTTCTTCCCTGGTGAAACTGTCTCCATTTGTATGAATGTAAATCAATACACGGCTGCAGGTAATGGTTGCCAATGGTTCCAGGGCATGATTCCTATATTCGGAAATGGATGGGATCCATCCTCTTTTGATGCAAATGGCCAGCCACTAGGTGCAACTTTAAATGGAAATAATATTGGAGTTGCCGGAAATGGACTTTACGGCGCTTCCACATGGGATTGGTTCACAGGAATCGGTTACCATCATAATAATATTTTCTTCCAGGTTGGAGATCTTGACGGGAATGGAACAGTTGAAATGTGTAATATTCTTTACGATGTCAATTGTCCAAACCTTGGAGGAATTACCGGAGGCTGCTGCGGTCCTTGTTGGGCTAATGCCGGCGATCCATTACCCCCTGGTTGGTTTGCTTATGGAATAAATGGAACATGTCCGACATTAGGACCACCTCCTACTGTAGACTGGGGTGATGGTAATACCTGCGGCGGAGGCATGGGCCCATGGCATTTTTGTTTTGATTTGATCACCAGGGATTATCCGGATTGTCTTACTGACCCTACAACCCAGGATTTGAGCCTCGGATTTTTTACAACTGCAGATGGTGAGACAGGATCGTGGACCGGAGGGCCAAGTGTTTGTGCTCTTGACCAGCCATTGTCATTAGGTTTGCCTATGTGTTGCAACGTACTGACGGAAGATGATCAGTTGGCTGATCCTCTATGTAGTGGGCAGATTTTTGCTTATTCGGTAGATGTTCCCGGTGTTGATTTCTGGACCTGGACT
>JBATMM010000139.1:0-2184 GCA_049289835.1 Saprospiraceae bacterium
CCATCAAACTGCGTCGCTAATACAATATCTGAAGATCCGTTTTGATCAAAATCACTGCCCAGAACAATAAAGGGTTCTTTAGGAGAAGCTTTGAATTTATTATTTGTACCTGCATTTCCACAAAGGATGTCCATGATGCCATCGCCATTGATGTCTGCTACTTCAACTGTATTCCACCATCCTGTATGCAATTTCAATTCAGGAGATTCTGATTTTTTAAATTTTCCACCATCATTGATCAGCCATGTAGGCGCCATCCATTCGCCGCAGATGAGTAGATCAGCATCACCATCATTATCCCTGTCAACAAATATTGCATCTGTAATCATGCCAAGATGTGGATCGTCTGACAATATTTCTTTTGTTGCATCTGTAAAATTTCCACCGTAATTTTTCAGAAAATAACTTACATCACTGTAAGGATATTTTTTTGGTGAATTTCTGCTCCCAATAAATAAATCAAGATCACCATCTTTGTCAAAATCTGCAGCAGCAATGGCTTTCGTACTTATGTTCATATGTGGTAAACCTGAAGAAATGGAAAATATTCCTTTACCATTGTTGATATACAACTGATCATTGTATTTGAGATCACCACCGATGAATTCAGCACCACCGGTAGCGATATATAAATCCTGATCGCCATCACCATCTGCATCAAAAAACAAAACACCTAAATCATCACTGACAGTTTCTTTTGACCATGGTTGTGCAGGAGCTATATCAAATCCTCCATTGGTATTTTGCATGTATAAAGCACCGGATTGTCCTGCAGCACCACCGATAAAAAAGTCTTCAAGCCGATCACCATTGACATCTGCTACCGATATGCCAGGACCTAATGTTGAAATTTTAAATGGTAAAAGAAGCTGATCCGCGTAATCATCATACACATTTTCTTTATGCTTAAACTCAGGAACAATCAAAGTTGATTTGTCCATCACCCAACGTCCAATTTCATTTTCAGGTTTGAATTTTCTAACTTTTTTGACCTTGTCCTGATTAATTGCATGTCGTGTATCAACTTTCGGTTTATCCATAATACTGATATTACGATCAGGCCAAATGATGACAGCACTATCAATTGTAGTCGTTTTGCCAAGGCCAAAATGAACAAGCGGTTCACTTGAAGACATATAGCCATGCACAGGATGAAAATATTGGGACTGAATTATTTTATCACCTGCATAAAGACTTATACGCGTTCCTTCAACAGGTCTTTTTGATAAAGAAGATTTGAGTTCAAACTGAATGTAGTGATTACCATCTTCGTTGGCTTTATTTTCATAGATAAATGCCGGTACATCTACGTTGTTGACGACGATATCAAGATCACCATCTTTATCAAGATCTGCGAATGAACAGCCATTCGAAAATCCAAGTTGTCCCAGTCCCCAATTCGGTGCTTCATCTTTGAAATGAAGATGGCCATCATTGTGAAACATAAAATGCGGCATGGGTGAGCTCGGCACCATCTTGACGATACTCATCAGATCTGCCGGCACAGAATGATTGTCAATCATCTGCATAAATTTTGCTGTGTAATCACTATTCCGGATATCTCTTTTGATCCCATTGGTGACATAGATATCCTGGAAGCCATCATTATCAGCATCCATCATCAACACGCCCCAACTCCAATCTGTTTTTGAGACTCCCGCCTGATAAGCGATATCACTGAATACATTATTGCCCCTGTTAAGTTGCAGGACATTGTGCATGTATTGATAGTGATATCCTCTATCGACCAACGACCAGAATTTCTTGGCACTCATCGACGGCATATTTGTTTTAGAACGCAAGTGATTGATGCCGGCCATATCGACCACAAAGACATCATCCATCGCATCGTTATTGATATCACCGATATCGATGCCCATGGAGAAGTTGGAGATGTGATTGAAATATTCGCGTATGGTGTTGGTGAATGTTCCATTGCCATTGTTGATCAGACATTGATCGGGCTGATCATAGTCACAGGCTACATATACATCGGGCCATTGGTCACCATTGAGATCACAAATTTTAAGACCCAATCCATAACTGAAACTAACAACACCTGCTACTTCACTGACGTCAGTAAATTTTAAATTTCCATCATTGCGATAGAGTCTGTCGCTGGTTGATGAGTTGGTGTATTGTTTTGTATCGCCACTTGCATATTTGTCACGCACTGATCGGGCA
>JBATMM010000140.1:0-3681 GCA_049289835.1 Saprospiraceae bacterium
CGTCGGTTGACCGACGTTCTGGTGTCACCAAAGCTTCGCTTTGAATCCAAAATCTTCACAACGCAAGGCACAGCCTTGAAGTCGCCAGAACGTCGGTCAACCGACGCTCAACATTTATTGAATCACAACAGTAATAAAATAATTTTCTAAAAAATAAGTTAATCGGAAGTGATCAGGGCCATCTTCATATTTCCTTTTCTCATCTCCATTTCGATTTGTCATGGAAAGGAAAGCGATATGAAATCCTCTGGAATGGAGATCGTCTGTAATCTTTCTTTTCCGGAGGCGGCGAGGCCTAATCTCAATATGATCTACATTCCATTTTCTCTTGTGGGACATTTGATCGTAGTGCAGGCGAATGCAGATACTTTGAGTGGTCATTTTATTCTGGATACAGGTTCTGAAAGATTGGTATTGAATCAACAATATTTCAAACCGGAAGGCAGGGACCGGGCTGTGGTGGCTACCGGCAATACGGGTATGGTGAGCTCAGTGACAGAAATGAAAGTTGATACGCTATTGCTTGATAGATTGTTTATTCTCAATATAAAGGCTCATGTCGTGGATCTGAGTCATATTGAAGAAAAGAAAAATGCCCGCATCATAGGCATTTTGGGATTTGATGTGTTTAAAGATTTTGAGTTGTTTATTGATTTCCAGAATAGCCGGATTGTACTAAGCAGGCTCGACAGAAATGGTGTCCGACTGGATAGCATTCCCAACTGGGAGACCCCACATGACAGCCTGAAGTTCGAGCTGAAAAAGCATGTCATCATTGTGGACGGGTATGTCAATAATGTAAAATTGCATCTGATGCTTGATTCAGGGGCAGAATTAAATCTGATCGATAGAAAAACGAACCGAAAAGCCCTTGATCGGTTTACAATCATAAAGCGTGTCAACCTGATCGGTATAGGAAAGAGACAGGTCGAGGTCATGGCCGGCACCCTCAATGATATGAAGGTAGGTAATGAACATTGCGCAAGTATGAATACCTTGCTGACAAGTCTTGATGATATCAATGAAAGTTTTGGTGTGTCTCTCAATGGTGTGATAGGCTACGAATTTCTGAGCACGCGAAGGGTGATGATAAATTATAAAAAAAGAAAAATCTACTTCTTTGATCTGTTGAGATCGTGATGGTATGAAAATAAAAATTGAATATTATTTAAAATTGATGGTCGGATTGGTCATATTCTGGCTAGTCCCGGCTATAACAATCGCGCAGCAACCTGATCATCAATACTATCTTGACGGACAGGATGTGGTTTTTGTATTTGATGTACGTGACTATACTAAAGCATTGCAATCCAAGGGTAAGGATAAAGTGGATTTTGCTGACCTCCATATAGATGATGTCGCCATCAGTGGAAAATTTAATGGTTGGAATAAAAAAGGATGGCACATGGAAAAGAAGGGAGAGTTTCTGTTTGAATTAAGAAAAAAGGTCCTCGACTTCAACGATGCATTTCCGCTTGAATTCAGATATATCATCAATGGAAAATATATTGCTGAGCAAAACGGAAATGAAGGGAAAGAAAAGAACTACTCAGATGATTTTCTAAGAGACGTATATAAGCTGGATTTATCCGTTTTGAAATGTACAGACCAGGGAAATATCCGCTTTTTTCTCAAAGGATTTCCGCAGGCAAAAGAAGTCGTATTGGCCGGTACTTTTAATGGATGGGATGAACATACTACACTCATGCAAAAGACAGCTGATGGATGGGAACTCAAAGCAGATCTTCCTCCGGGCCGGTATGAATATAAATACATAGTGGATGGGGAATGGATGCATGATCCTGCATGCAAAGAAAATGTCCGGAATGAACATAATACCCTTAATTCTGTACTCAATATCACAGCGCCCGTAACGATTACACTTAAGGGTTTCCAAAATGCGAACAAAGTAATTCTGACTGGATCATTCGTAGATTGGAATGAAAATAAAATAAAGATGACACTTATCAATGGTGTCTGGACAACAACTCTTCAGTTAAATGCAGGGAAGTATCAGTATAAATTTATTGTAGATGGCAAGTGGTATACAGATCCGGAGAATCCGATCTTAGAAGATGATGAGAAGGGCAATTCGAATTCTATACTCTTTGTACATTAATGTATGGATAGAAAAAAGGCTGACCGCTCCATGCAAGAACGATCAGCCCGGGCAATTTTGATCCTAAGGGAAAATATTTTCACCCAGGATCCATAATGGGTGTTATGAATGAAAGGGATTTATATACGTATTATCAATTCATGTAAATCCGAGACCTCAGGCTATCGAATTAAACAGGACTATCAAAATCAATCGTTTTGGTGTTCCGATTGTGCCTTACTCCGCAACCACAAGATGTATAGTGTGGTGTATCCTTTTTTTTGGGCGTTTCGCGATAAATATATAGTCAATTTTTATGACTGACTTCACCAAAAGTGGTTAGATTGATAAAAAAAATTAAAATTTTTTTATTCCGGGATTGATTTTATCTGATCAAACTTTCCTCGACGGCTTTTTTGACAGCTTTTGCCCTGGAATGGACTCCCAAGGCGAGGTATATGGCTTTAGTGTGGGTATTGACCGTATTTTCCTTCAGCTCAAGCTCTCTGGCTATTTCAGGCGTGGAGTTTCCTTCGACTATTTTCTTCAGGACGGCCAATTGCATTTTGGTGAGATGGGGTCGACTTGCGTTATTCGCTGATTCTCTCTGGAATATAGCCTGAAACCGATCTCTGACATCGAGTATCCTATCAGCGATAGTATGATCAGCAAATAACCTGAGTATTTGTTTTGCTACTTTCGGCGTGAGGTATGCCCCTCCGTCAAAGAGGACTCGTAAAGATCTTCGCATGGCTTCATGTGGAACCTGATGCGACGAAAAATCTGATTTCAACATATAGCCATCCGCACCAAGACATATGGCTTTGAATATTTTGTCATCCACATCAAACGTGGTGAGCATCATGACCTTCATGCCTGGATTGGCTTTCTTGATTTTGTAGAGTGCATTGAGGCCATCCTCATCTTTATTCATCTGGATATCCATGATGACCACATGGGGTTGATAGGTCGAGAGATGCAGAAGCACATCCGAAGGTTCTTCGAATGAAGCCAAAAGAAGGAATTCCTCCCGAATCGCATAAAAAACATTTTCCAGTTGCGTTCTTAAGGCAGGTTCATCTTCATAGGCAATCACTGTTTTTCCCATAAAAAATAAAGTTGGTGTCCGCAGACAAATGTACTCATCTGTCTACAATATGATAATTTTGCAGTTTGTTGAGATCCTACTTTAACGGGATTCTGACCAGAATCGTTGTGCCTTCACCAGGTTTCGAATCAATGCTGATCGTTCCTTTGACCCTGTCAACCCTTTTTTGCATATTACCCAGGCCATAGCCAGAAGCCTTTACTTTGTCGTTTCTGACATTTTCAGGGTTGAAGCCGATGCCGTCATCCCGAATGACCATGTTTATTGCTCCTTCCCTTTTGGTTAGCTGAATCCAGACATTTTTAGCCTGTGCATATTTGGAAATATTATTGAGCGCTTCATTGACAATCGAGGTCATCTGGTAGCGGACTTCTCCGGGGACAATCACCGGACTGAGATTCGGATCCAGGTCAAGATGAAATTCAACAGCTTCATCGAGGATAAATGATTTATCATGCCTTATTTTTTCAACAAG